>NZ_AQPL01000051.1:0-7268 GCF_000395345.1 Cupriavidus sp. WS
GCGCTGGCCAGCTTGAGCGGCTCGGGCGCGCCGGCCAGTTGCAGGTCCACGCCGCTGGCGCGCAGCCGGGCCTGGCTGCGGCTGATCTCGCCGCCGCGGAATTCGATGGTGCCGTCGGTGTTGAAGGTGCCGCGCGCCACGCGGTCGAAGATGGCGGTGTAGCGCTGCAGCACCGGCAGTTCCAGCCGGCCCAGGTCCCAGCTGGCCTGGCCGTGCCAGTTGTGCCAGTCGCCGGCGCGGCGCAGGTAGTCGTGGCGGAAGTCGGCCGCGATCACCAGCGGGCGCGGCGCCAGCGTGGGGGACTGCGCCTCCAGCCTGACGACGTGGCGCGAGCCGAACCGCCGCGCGCTGAACTGGATGTTGCCCACGTCGAGCTGCGGCAGCTTGTTCTTGTCGTCGAGCCAGCGCAGCTTGCCGTCGCTGAGGTCGACCTTGCCCTGCGCCAGCAGCCAGTCGAACAGGCGGTTATCCTGCGGCTTCGCGCTGGCGGTGTCGACGGTCAGGCCGGCCACCTCGAGCCGGCCCTCCGGAGTGCGCCGCACCAGCAGGTCGGTGTGGCTGGCGGAGACCTGCTGGAACAGCAGGTCCATGCTGAACAGCGAGCGCCACGAGAGCTTGCCGTCGAGCGTGCCGGCGGCCATCAGCACGTGCTGCTCGCTGTCGACCGCGGCGACGTCGCGGGCGTGGAAGGCGGGGTGCCAGCCGTCCCAGTAGGTGTCGAGCTGGCCGATGCTGAACTTGGCGGCGAGCGCGATCGAGCCGCGCTGCTCCAGCCAGGTGCGCGCGGCCGAGGCCTGCGGCCACAGCACGAAGCGGATCAGCAGCCCGGCCAGCAGCGCCATCACCAGCAGCGCCAGCGCCAGGCGCACCAGCACGCGGCCGAGCCCGCGCCAGGCGGGATGGCGCACGACGGTCAGCGCGGCGCGGCCGAACGCGCGCGCCAGCGCCAGCGCGCGGCGCGGCGCCTGCCGCAGGAGGGAGGGGCCGGCGGCGGCATCCCGTCCCGGCGTGGCGCTGGCGGCGGCAGCGGCCGTGGCAGCGGCCGTGGCGGCGGGTTCTGCGGGTGGGGTGGCGCGGCTGGACATGCGCTGATTATCCGACAATACTAGGCGCTCTCCAATTCGGTGCCTGACCGGCCATGCACGATGCGCGCGCCGGCCCCGGGGCCGGCTCACGCGCTTCCAAACAACAACAGGAATGACTTCCACTGATCCGACGAGTTCCACGGCCGCGCCCGCGCCCGCCGCCAGCGCCGCCGCGAGCGGTGCCGCCGCCGGACATGCGCCCGGCAACACTTCCGGCGCCGCCAGGCAAGCCGTGGCCGACATGGCCAGCGGGCCTCACGCCGTCGTGGCCGCCGCCGGACTCGTGCCGGTCGACTGCGCCGGCACGGCATTGTACTCGCCCGCCTATTCGCGTTATACCCGCCGCATGGTGCAGGCCCGCCCCGGGCTGGCCGAAATCGTCGCCGCCGCCAGCGCGCGGCCGCTCACGCGCGCGTGGATGGCGGCGCGGCTGCAGGCGCTGCGCGAGCCGTCGGCCGACGTCGAGGATGCCGTCAAGCGCGCGCTGCGCCGGCTGCGCGCCGAGGTGATGTGCGTGGTGATCGAGCGCGACCTGCGCGGCCTGTCGACGCTGGGCGAAGTCACCGGCGCCATGACCGACCTGGCCGAGCTCGGCATCCAGTACGGCATGGCGGTGCTGGAGGAGGACATGGCCCCGGCCTACGGCCGCCCGGTCGGCGAATCGAGCGGCGAGGTGCAGGAGCTGGTGGTGGTCGGCATGGGCAAGCTGGGCGGGCGCGAGCTCAACGTGTCGTCCGACATCGACCTGATCTTCCTCTACGACGAGGACGGCGACACGCGCGGCGGCCAGCGCAGCCTGTCGAACCACGAATATTTCATCCGCCTGGGCCGCCGCCTGATCAACCTGCTGGCCGAAGTCACCGCCGACGGCTACGTGTTCCGCGTCGACATGCGCCTGCGCCCGAACGGCGACGCCGGCCCGCTGGCGTGCAGCTTCGGCATGCTGGAGCAGTACCTGGTGGTGCAGGGGCGCGAGTGGGAGCGCTATGCGTGGATCAAGGGCCGGGTGGTGTCGGCGCAGGACACGCCGCACGCGCGCCGCACCGCGGCGCAGCTTGCCAGCCTGACCGGCCCGTTCGTGTTCCGCCGCTACCTGGACTACGGCGTGATCGCCGCGATCCGCTCGCTGCACGCGCAGATCCGCGCCGAGGCGGCCAAGCGCAGCGGCGGGCTGGTGGCGGCCGGCGGCGGGCAGCGCGTCAACCAGCGCGCGTTCGACATCAAGCTGGGCCGCGGCGGCATCCGCGAGATCGAGTTCATGGCCCAGGTGTTCCAGCTCATCCGCGGCGGGCAGGACACCGCGCTGCGCGTGCGGCCCACGCTGGAAGTGCTGGCGGTGGCGGTCGAGCATGGCCTGCTGCCGGCCGGCCAGGCCGAGCAGCTGGCCGACGCCTACCGCTTCCTGCGCCAGCTCGAGCACCGCCTGCAATACCGCGACGACGCCCAGACCCATCACCTGCCGACCACCGAGGAAGAACAGCAGGCGGTGGCCGCCATGATGGGCTTTGACGGCTGGCCGGCGCTGATGGCGCGGCTGTCCTCGCTGCAGGAGCCGGTGGCGCAGCAGTTCGAGGCGACCTTCTCCGACCCCGACCAGGTCAACGAGCCGTGCGAGGCGCTGTGGCCCGCGCTGATCCGCGACGAGGAGGACGAGCCGCCGTGCGAGCGCCTGGCCAAGGCCGGCTTCACCGACTGCACCGGGCTGCTGGACCGCCTGCGCGCGACCGGCTCGTCGCTGCGCTACCGCGCGCTGTCCGAGCAGAGCCGGGCGCGCTTCGACCTGCTGGTCAACCGCGCGCTGGACCTGGCCGCGCGCCAGCACGACGCCGACCGCACCATCGCGCGCTTCGTCGATTTCCTCGAGGCCATCAGCCGGCGCGCGTCCTATCTGTCGCTGCTGTCCGAATACCCGCAGGCGATGGCGCGCGTGGCCGACACGCTGCACGCATCGAGCTGGGCCGCCGCCTACCTGACGCGCCACCCGCAACTGCTCGACGAACTGCTCGACAGCGATGCGCTGGCCGGCGCGCCGGACTGGCACGATTTCCGCGCGCGCCTGGCCGCGCGGCTCGACGCCGCCCACGGCCAGGTCGAGGCGCAGATGGACATCCTGCGCCGCGAGCACCATGCCGAGACCTTCCGCATCCTGCTGCAGGACCTGCAGGGCATGCTGACCGTGGAGCAGGTGGCCGACCGCCTGTCCGACCTCGCCGACGCCATGCTGGCCGTCACGCTGCACGCGGTGTGGCGCCAGCTGGCCACGCGCCACCGCGAGGATCCGCGCTTCGCGGTGATCGCCTACGGCAAGCTGGGCGGCAAGGAGCTCGGCTACGCCTCCGATCTCGACATCATCTTCCTGTACGAGGACGAGCACGAGCGCGCGCCCGACATCTACGCGGCCTACGCGCGCCGGCTGATCACCTGGCTGACCAGCCACACCGCGGCCGGCACGCTGTTCGACGTGGACACGCGGCTGCGCCCGAACGGCGAGGCGGGCCTGCTGGTGACCAGCTTCGAGGGCTTTCGCCGCTACCAGCAGCGCGAGGGCGACAACACGGCCTGGGTATGGGAGCACCAGGCGCTCACGCGCGCGCGCTTCTGCGCCGGCGACGCGGAGATCGGCGCGCACTTCGAGCGCCTGCGCGACGAGGTCCTGCGCCAGCCGCGCGACGCCGCCACGCTGCGCGGCGAGATCGCCGCGATGCGGCGCAAGGTGGCCGACGGCCACCCGAATCCCGGCGAACTGTTCGACCTCAAGCACGACCGCGGCGGCATGGTCGACATCGAATTCACCGTGCAGTACCTGGTGCTGCTGTACAGCCACGACCACCCCGAGCTGACCCGCAACGCCGGCAATATCGCGCTGCTGCGCACCGCCGGCGAGCTGGGCCTGATCGACGCCACGCTGGCGCGCGAGGTGGGCGACGCCTACCGCGCGTTCCGCGCGCGCCAGCACCAGCTGCGGCTCGACGGCCACGACCAGGCGCGCGTGCCCGCCGATGCGGTGGCCGCGGCGGTGGCGCAGGTGCGCGCGCTGTGGCAGGCGGTGTTCGGCGAGCCGGCGGGCGCCGGCGGCAATTGACGCAGCCGCCCGCGCCGCCGCCGGCCGCCGCCAGCCCATCCACCTTGCCCGGCGTGCTGGCCGCGCTGGCCGCCACGGCCGCGCTCGGCGCGGCCTTCACCTTCATTCCGTGGCTGCACGCGCACGGGCTCTACCTGCGCGACGCGGTGCTCGGGCATGGCGCCGCCGGCCAGTGGTGGCGCCTGCTGACCGCGATGTGGGTGCACCTGGGCTGGCGCCACTGGCTGGCCGACCTGCTGGCCGCCGCGGGCCTGCTGCTGCTGGTCGGGCGCGAGGCGCGCGGCGGCGTCATGTTCGCGGTGCTGCTGGGCTGCGGCGTGGCGGTGCAGCTGGCGTTGTGCCGGGTGCCGTCGGTGGGCTGGTACGGCGGGCTGTCCGGCGCGCTGCACGGGCTGGCGCTGTGGGGCGGCTTGCGCCTGCTGCGCGGCGACGGCTGGTCGCGCGCGACCGGCGTGCTGCTGTGTCTGGGCGTGCTGGTGAAGACCTGGCTGGAGCAGTCGTGGCTGGCGCCGGTGGTGTTCGACGCGCACTGGGGCTTCGGCGTGGTGCGCATCTCGCACGCGGCCGGCGCGGTGGCCGGCCTGGCGCTGTGGCTGCTGCAGGAGTGGTGGGAGCGCCGGCACGGCGCTTGAGCGCGCCGGGGGCGGCGAGACAGCCGCGGTCCGCGCGGTCGCCTCCGCCGTGCCGTCAGCGCGGCGCGGCCTTCCTGCCGCGGCGCGCGCCCAGGCCCAGCAGCAGGCCGAGGCCGCACAGCGCGATCGAGAGCGGCCATGCCAGCGCGCCGCCACCGCCACCGCCGCTATCGCCACCCGAAGGCGCGGTCGGCGTGGTCGCCGGCGCCTGCGTGGCGGCGATCAGCGCGGCATTGGCGTCGAGCAGGCCCGCGCCGCAGTTGCCGGTGTTGGCCGCGAGCGTGCAATAGGTGTTGGCCGGATGCGGGCGCGCCGAGCTTTTCAGCGCGGCCAGCACCTGGGCCGGCGTCAGCGCCGGGTTGGCCGCCAGCATCAGCGCGGCCACGCCCGACACCAGCGGCGCGGCGAAGCTGGTGCCCTGCGAGTTGGTCACGTTGTAGTTGCCGAGCGTGGTGGTGCCGTCGTTGGACAGCGTGCGGATGAACGACTGCGACGCCGAGCACGAGATCTGGCCGGTGCCGGGGTCGGTGACGACCTTGGAGTTGCCGCAGCCGCCGCCCGGCGCGCTCAGCGAGACCTGCGGGCCGACGTTGGCGTAGCTGGCGTTCTCGCCGTCGTTGACGTGCGCGGTGACGGCCACCACGCCGGCGCAGTCCGCCGGCGCCTCGACCGCGCCGGCGCTGTTGCCGGTGGCGGCGACCACCACCGCGCCGGCGGCGGCGAGGTCGTTGACGGCCTGCTGCTCGACGGTGGAGCAGGTGCCGCCGCCCAGGCTCACGTTGATGACGCGCGCCGGGGTGGGGTTGTTCGGGATGTTCGGCACCGGCAGGCCGCCGGCCCAGCGCATGCCGTCGACGGTGTCGGACAGCAGCGCGCCGCAGCGGCCCGAGACGCGCACCGGCTGGATGCGCGCGTTCCAGTCCACCCCGGCGATGCTCTGCCCGTTGTCGGTGATCGCGCCCAGCGTGCCCGCCACGCGCGTGCCGTGCCAGCTGTTGTTGGTGGCGGTGGTGGCCGGCGCCGAGCCGGAGCAGGTGTAGCCGACCGGCACGCCGTCGCCGGCATCGGTGGCGTCGGCGTCGCGGCCGCCGCCGTCGTTGGCGGTGCCGGGGTCGGTGATGAAGTCATAGCCCGGCACGATGCGCGCGGCCAGGTCGGGGTGGGGCAGGTAGCCGGTGTCGACCACCGCGATCACCAGGCTGCCGTTGCCGCGGCTGCGGTCCCAGGCGGGCGGCAGGTTGACGCCGCCGCGCACCACGGCGGGCGTGTTGAGATAGGCCTGGTTGAGCGCGAATTCGGGATCGTTGGGGCTGGTGTCGTGGAGCCGCAGCCAGCGGTCAGGCACCACCTCGGCAATGCGCGGATCCTTGCGCAGGCGCGCCGCGGTGGCCTCGGGGTCGGCGGCATCGCCGGCGCTCAGCAGTTGCAGGTTGCCGCCCATCTGGCGCTTGACCGAGAGCGCCACGCCGGTGTCCTGGCTCACGCTCAGCATGCGCTCGGATTGCGGGTCCGCGCCGGCGTTGCCGGCGGCGCCGTCCTTGGTGGTGGCGCCGTCGCGCCAGCGCACGATGAAGTTGCCGCTGTAGCGGGGTGCCGGGCGCGCGGCCGGGTCGGGCGCCGCGCCGGCGGCGGCCGGCAGGCCCAGCCAGAGGCCGGCGCCCAGCACCAGCGGCGCCAGCAGCGCCGAGAGCGCCGATCGCGCTGCGCCGCGCCGCGCCCGTTGCGCTAGCCCGCTATTTCGATCCTGAAACGGTTGCCGCATGTCTGCCTCCTGCCGTTTGGTCCGCGTCGGACCGACCGCGGTGGAGCACCCCTGGGACGCTCCGGAATTGCCTGTGCGCGGATGCGCCGGAAACCTCGGTTACTGCGACCAAGCTTTTTCAAGGTACTTCAACGCCCGAGCGCGGGCATTCGACTACAGCAAACCGTTTTTCTCAGTCGGGCCGCATGTCGCGGCTGGCCGGCTGGGTGCGGTTGGGCTTGAGCACGCGGTCGGGCTCGGCGGTCTCGATGCGCGGCGCCGCGCGCAGCGTGGCCACGGCCTGGTCGAGCGTGGCGTCGGCCGAGGCGGAGATCGCGGTGACGAGCCAGACGCCGCCCGACATGGGCCGCTTGACCACGAAGCGGATCGGCCCGGCGATGGATTCCACCAGGCGCCCGGCGTCTTCCGAGGCGGTCACGGGCGGCGCGGTGAAGCGCACCATGATGTCGCCGACGGCGCGGTCGGCGTTGAGGCTGCTGGCCGGCGCGGACGGGCGCTGGGCCTGGCAGGCGCTCAGCGTGGCCAGCGCCAGCAGGGCCAGCGCGCCGCACAGGATGGTCAGGCGCAGCGGGCGGGCCGGCTTGCGGGAGAGCGGCTGCGTGCCGATGGACATGGGAGACTCCTGAATGGTTACGGGGCCGGAGGACGGGGCGCGGTCAACTGGCGGCGCGGCGCGTGCGGCGCGGCTCGCGGGCCGCGCCGGCGCC
>NZ_AQPL01000052.1:0-32748 GCF_000395345.1 Cupriavidus sp. WS
GGCTCGCGGGCCGCGCCGGCGCCGCCGCGCGCGCCTTGCGCGAGCATTTCCTCGGCGTGCTGCATGGTGGTGGCCGTCACCGTGGTGCCGCCGAGCATGCGCGCGGTCTCGACCACGCGGCCGGCGGCATCGAGCGCGCGGATGCGCGAGCGGGTGACGGAGCCGGCCGGGCCGCCCTCACTGGTTTCCTTGCTGACCAGCAGGTGCGTGCCGGCCTGCGCGGCCACCTGCGGCAGGTGGGTCACGCACAGCACCTGGCGCGCGCGGCCCAGCTCCTGCAGGCGGCGGCCAACGACTTCGGCCACCGCGCCGCCGATGCCGGTATCGACTTCGTCGAAGATCAGGGTCGGCGTGGGCGCGGCCTCGCTGGTGATGACCGAGATCGCCAGGCTGATGCGGGCCAGCTCGCCGCCGGAGGCCACCTTGGCCAGCGGGCGGGCGCTCACGCCGGCATGCCCGGCGACCAGGAATTCGACTTGCTCGAGG
The DNA here is from genome assembly GCF_000395345.1 of Cupriavidus sp. WS. Taxonomy (NCBI): domain Bacteria; kingdom Pseudomonadati; phylum Pseudomonadota; class Betaproteobacteria; order Burkholderiales; family Burkholderiaceae; genus Cupriavidus; species Cupriavidus sp. WS. The sequence continues at coordinate 487 of NZ_AQPL01000052.1, forward strand.
CCGTGGCTCTGGCCTTCCTCGAGCGGGTGCAGCGCCACGGCGAAGCTGCCGCCGGCCATCGACAGGCCCTGCATGGCCTCGGTCACGCCGGCCGAGAGCTTCTCGGCGGCCACCTTGCGCGCCGCGCCGAGGTGCTGGGCGATGGTCAGGTAGGCGGCGCGCGCGGCGGCCTCGCGCGCCATCGCCTTGTTCAGGTCCTGGGCCGACTGCAGGTCGTCGAGCTGCTGGCGCCGTGCCAGCAGCTCGTCGGGCAGTTGCTCGGGCGGCAGCCGGTACTTGCGCGCGGTGGTGTGCAGCGCCTGCATGCGCGCCTCCACCACCTGCAGCCGCTCGGGGTCGAGGTCGAGCCGGTCGACGTAGCGGTTGAGCGAGTGCGCGGCTTCCTCGACCTGCACCTGGGCCGGGTCGAGCGCGGCCAGCACGTCGCCCAGGGCCGGGTCGACGTCGGCGAGCTGGCGCAGGCGCTGCACCACGCCGTTGAGCGTGGACAGCACCGAGCCGTCGGCCTCGGAGAGCGCCTCGAGCGCGGCGCGGCTGCCTTCGATCAGGCCGGCGGCGTGCGACAGGCGGTTGTATTCGGCCTGGATGTCTTCCCATTCGCCGGGCTGTGGCGCGAGCTTTTCCAGCTCGCCGACCTGCCATTCGAGGCGCTCGCGCTCGAGCGCCATCTCGCGCGAGCGGTGCTCCACGGTCTCGCGCTGGCGCACGCAGGCGCGCCACGAGCGCCAGGCTTCGGCCACGGCGCCGGCCTGCGCGGTGAGGCCGGCGTGGGCGTCGAGCAGCAGGCGCTGGGCGTCGGGGCGCAGCAGCAGCTGGTGGGCGTGCTGGCCGTGGATGTCGACCAGGCGGTCGCCGATCTCGCGCAACTGGCCGAGCGTGGCGGCGGCGCCGTTGATGAAGGCCTTGCTGCGCCCGCCGGCGTCGACCGTGCGGCGCAGCAGCACCGTGCCTTCGTCGCCGGTGAGGTCGTGCTCGGCCAGCCAGGCGTCGAGCCCGGGCGGCGTGGCGAAGGTGGCGCTGATGCCGGCGCGGGCGGCGCCTTCGCGCACCACGCCGGCGTCGGCGCGCTCGCCCAGCACCAGGGCCAGCGCGTCGATCAGGATCGACTTGCCGGCGCCGGTCTCGCCGGTGAAGACGGTGAAGCCCGGGGAGAAGTCGAGGTCGAGGCTATCGACGATGACGAAATCGCGGATGGACAGGCTGCGCAGCATCGTGGGCGACGGGTCAGGGTCTGGGTTGGATCGTTCCGGGTCGTTCGGGGCCGCATCAGAGCCGGTTGTCTTCGCTCGGGTACTCGTGCCAGTGCAGCTTCTTGCGCAGCGTGGCGTAATAGTTGTAGCCGAGCGGGTGCAGCAGGTGGACGGTCTTGGCCGAGCGGCGCACCACGATGCGGTCGCCGGGCAGCAGCGAGGTCAGCGACTGCATGTCGAAGTTGACGCTGGCGTCGCGCGCGGTGGCCACCTCGATCGATACCTCGGCGTCGTGCGGCAGCACGATCGGGCGGTTCGACAGCGCGTGCGGGGCGATCGGCACCAGCACCAGGCCGGACAGCGTGGGATGCAGGATCGGGCCGCCGGCCGACAGCGCGTAGGCCGTGGAGCCGGTCGGCGTGGACACGATCAGGCCGTCCGAGCGCTGGTTGTACATGAAGTAACCGTCCACCGAGACCGCCAGCTCGACCATGCCGGAGATGCCGGAGCGGTTGACCACCACGTCGTTGAAGGCCAGCGCGGAGAAGATCACGCCGTCGTCGCGCACCACCTGCGACTCCAGCAGCATGCGGGTCTCGGATTCGTAGCGCCCGGCCAGCATGTCGGGCAGCACCGACTGCACGTTCTCGAGCGGGATGTCGGTCATGAAGCCGAGCCGGCCGTGGTTGACGCCGATCAGCGGCACCGGGAAGCCGGCGAGCTGGCGCGCCAGCCCCAGCAGGGTGCCGTCGCCGCCCAGCACCACGGCGACGTCGGCATGCTTGCCGATCTCGCCGGGCGGCAGGGAAGGGTAGTCGGTCAGCCCGGTGGCCAGCGCGGTCTCGCGTTCGAACACGACGTCCTGGCCGTTCTTCAGGATGCAGGCGGCCAGTTCTTCCAGCGGGCCTTCGATGCCGGCGGTGGCGTACCTGCCGATCAGGGCGACGGTGCGGAAGGGGGCGCGCGCGGCGGCGGGCTTGGGGAGCGATGACATGCCCGGATTAGACCATACCGCCGTGACCATTGTCAGCACGCCGGCGCGCGCCGGTGCGCGCCAGCCGCCCGAACCGGGAAAACTTGCGTAAAATCGGGTGCATCATGGATGAACGTGCCAAAACGCTTCTCAAAACGCTGATCGAGCGCTATATCGCCGAGGGGCAGCCCGTCGGCTCGCGCACCCTGTCGAAATACTCGGGGCTCGACCTGTCGCCGGCCACCATCCGCAATGTGATGTCGGACCTGGAGGAGATGGGCTTCATCACCAGCCCGCACACCTCGGCCGGGCGCATCCCGACGCCGCGCGGCTACCGGCTGTTCGTCGACACCATGCTGACCGCCCAGCCGCTCGACAGCGCGCTCAACCTGGCCGAGCTGGCCGGCAAGATCCAGGGGCAGTTGCACGGCCAGCAGCTCGGGCCGCAGCGCATGATCACCTCGGCGGCGCACACCTTGTCCAACCTGTCGCATTTCGCCGGCGTGGTGATGACGCCGCGGCGCGCGCAGGCGTTCCGCCAGGTCGAATTCATGCGGCTGTCGGACAAGCGCATCCTGCTGATCATCGTCACGCCCGAAGGCGACGTGCAGAACCGCATCATCCAGACCGAGCTGCCGTACACGCCGTCGCAGCTGGTCGAGGCCGCCAACTTCATCAACTCGCACTATGCCGGCATGAGCTTCGACAACGTGCGCGACCACCTGCGCGGCGAACTGCGGGCGCTGCGCATGGACATGTCGCAGCTGATGCAGGCGGCGGTGGAGGCCGGCAGCAGCGCGATGGCCGAGGAAGAGGACAACCACGTCTTCATCTCCGGCGAGCGCAAGCTGCTCGAGGTGGAGGACCTGTCCTCCAGCATGGAAAAGCTGCGCCGCCTGTTCGACGTGTTCGAGCACAAGACCGGCCTGCTCAAGCTGCTCGACGTCTCCAGCCATGCGCAGGGCGTGCAGATCTTCATCGGCGGCGAGAGCAAGCTGGTGCCGCTCGAGGACATGGCGGTCATCACCGCGCCCTACGAGGTCGACGGCCAGATCGTCGGCACGCTGGGGGTGATCGGGCCGACCCGCATGGCCTACGAACGGGTGATCCCGATCGTCGACATCACGGCGCGGCTGCTGTCCAGCGCGCTGAGCCAGAATTAGTGCGGGCCCCGGCGGGTCTCACCGGCTGCCAGTGCCGTTGCGCCCGCCGGCCCGGCGCGACCCGGCGGCCGCGCGCGTTCGCCGCGGCCCGCCCCGCCACACCGGAAACACCATGACGACTACTCCCGAACCGGCCTATCAGCACGGCCAGGCGCCGCGCACGGCGGTCCTGCTGATCAATCTCGGCACCCCGGACGCGCCGACCCCGAAGGCCGTCGGCAGCTATCTCCGGCAGTTCCTGTCCGATCCGCGCGTGGTGGAGATCCCGCGCGCGGCCTGGCTGCCGATCCTGTACGGCTTCATCCTGCCGCTGCGCTCGCGCGCCTCGGCCATGAAATACGAGTCGGTGTGGCTGCGCGAGGCGCACATGACCGGCTCGCCGCTGCTGGTCCACACCGAGCGCCAGGCCCACGCGCTGCAACTGCTGCTCAACCAGCACGGCCACGAAGTGACGGTGGCGTGCGCGATGCGCTACGGCAATCCGTCGATCGGCTCGGTGCTCGAGGCGCTGCGGCGCCAGGGCACCGAGCGCGTCCTGCTGCTGCCGCTGTACCCGCAGTATTCGGGCAGCACCACGGCCACGGCGTTCGACGAGGCGTTCCGCGTGCTGGCGCAGTGGCGCAACCAGCCAGAGCTGCGGCTGGTCAAGCATTTTCACGACCATCCGTCCTATATCGCTGCCCTGCACCAGCAGGTGGGCGCATACTGGGCGCAGCACGGCACGCCCGATTTCGCGCGCGGCGACCGGCTGATCCTGTCGTTCCACGGGGTGCCGCGGCGCACGCTGGAACTGGGTGATCCCTACCATTGCGAATGCCTCAAGACCGGCCGCCTGCTGGGCGAGGCGCTGGGCCTGCAGCCGGGCCAGTACCAGGTCACGTTCCAGTCGCGCTTCGGGCGCGCGGAATGGCTGCAGCCGTACACGGCGCCGACGCTGCGGGAGCTGGGCAAGGTCGGCACGGGCCGCGTCGACGTGTTCTGCCCGGGTTTCCCGGCCGACTGCCTGGAGACGCTCGAGGAGATCGGCATGGAAGGGCGCTCCGAATTCCAGGTGGCCGGCGGCAAGGTTTTCCACTACATTCCCTGCCTCAACGACGCCGAGTCCTGGATCGCCGGGCTGGCGGAGATCGCCCTGCAGCACCTGCAGGGCTGGCCGCTGCGGCTGCCGCACCCGCACGAGCTGGAGGCGCGCCGCAGCCAGGCCCAGATGCGCGGCGCGGCGGCCTGAGGCGCGCTTCGTGGCAAGGAGATGACAGCATGAACGTATCTTTCGAGGCGGATGCCCGCCTGCGCATCGACAAATGGCTGTGGTGCGCGCGTTTCTTCAAGACCCGCTCGCTGGCGGCCGAGGCCGTGGAGCGCGGCAAGGTGCGGGTCAACGGCCAGCCGTGCAAGAATTCGCGCGAGGTCAGGCCCGGCGACACGGTCGTGCTCGAAGCGCACCAGCAGCGCTGGGAACTGGTGGTCAAGGGGATCGCGGGCGCGCGCGGCGCGGCGCCGGTGGCGCAGACGCTCTACGCGGAAACCGAGGCAAGCCAGGCGCGGCGGCGGGAGGAGGCGGAAAACCGGCGGGTCAACACGGAGCCGGCGTCGCGGCTGCAGGGCCGGCCGACCAAGCGCGACCGACGCCTGCTCGACGGCATCGGACAGTGAGGCGCGCGCCGGCGCATGCGGCGCCGCGGCTCACTGGCTGGTCAGCGAACGAAGGGAACGATGTAATGCTTGAAAACCGCCTTGCCACTGCCGTATTCGGTATCCCGCGGCGTGAAGGCGCCGGAGAGGCAGATGAAGACTGTCATCACCGATAATGCGGCGAGAAGGAAGACCGTCAGAACAGGCAGCTTATGCATGGCTAACCTTTCGAGAGTGGCCCGACTTGTGATGCATCTTCGACCCCGTTATTTTTGTCATTTTTGTACACTTTCATCTTAGAGGGTGCGTTGCAGCAAAGCAATATGGCCCCTATTTCGGTGCCCGCCTCTTTGTAACCATGTGTTTCACCGCACCGACACGGTGCGCTCTTGAAAAACCGGAAGCCTGTCACCAATTGCAGGCTACATTTGCCGATTTACCACCCGTGGCCGGCGCAGGCCGGCCGCGTCCTTGTATCAGAACGGATCGACATGGAAGAACAGAAGCAGACGCCATCCAACACGACGCCGCCCGCGGCCGCCGGCGAGGAGCTGAACAACGCGCCGGCCGCGCAGGCCGAGAACGCCGCCGCGGACGGCGTGGCCGCCCAGTTGGCCGCGCTCGAAGCCAAGGCCAAGGAAAACTATGACCTGTTCCTGCGCGCGACCGCCGAAGGCGAGAACATCCGCCGCCGCGCCCAGGAAGACGTCGCCAAGGCGCACAAGTTCGCCATCGAAAGCTTCGCCGACTACCTGCTGCCGGTGATGGACAGCCTGCAGGCCGCGCTGGCCGACGGCTCGGGCGACATCGCCAAGCTGCGCGAAGGCGTCGAGCTGACCGCGCGCCAGCTCACCAGCGCCTTCGAGAAGGGCAAGCTCGTCGAGCTGAACCCGGTCGGCGAGAAGTTCGACCCGCATCGCCACCAGGCCATCTCGATGGTGCCGGCGCCGCAGGAGCCCAATACCGTGGTGTCGGTGCTGCAGCGCGGCTACATGATCGCCGACCGCGTGCTGCGCCCGGCGCTGGTGACGGTGTCCGCGCCCAAGTAACCGCCGCAGTCCCTTTCGCTGTCCGCCCGTCCGGCTGGCACGAGCAACGCCCGGTGCCGCTCTGGCCCGGGCGTTTTCCATTGATGGAGAGACCGATGTCCACATCCCCCGATCAGGCCGCCGGCGCCGAGGCCCCGCACCAGGATCACCGCGCCTTCGAGGCGTTCGGCATGCGCGAAGTCAATGGCGACGACATCGACGCCGCCATCGCCGCGGCCGGCGACAAGCTGGTCTGCGTGTTCTTCTGGGGCGTGGACTGCTTCAACTGCGAGATGGCGAAGAAGGCCATGCTGGCCAATCCCGAGCCGGTACGCGCGCTCGACCTGCACTGGCTGCACGCCAACGTCTACGCGCACCCGGAGCTGGGCCGGCGCTTCGGCCTGCACGGCATCCCGGTGTTCATGTTCTTCCACAAGGGCAAGAAGCTGGGCCGCGCCACCGGCTGGCATGGCCACGGCCAGTTCGCCGCGGCGGTGGGCAACGCCCGCCTCAAGGCCGGCGGCAAGCCGCTGGCCGGCTGAGCGCCGGCGGCGCTAGCGCGACAGCGCGTAGCCGAGGCGGAACTGCCACGGCAGCTTGCGGTTGTAGTCCAGCAGGCTCTCGCCGTAGCCGATGAAATAACCGGCCATCAGGTAGCCCGCCGTGCCCGGAACCAGCCGCGCGAGCGGGTAGGTCACGGCCGCGTCCACGCTGCCGTAGTACTTCTGCGTGCCCTTGCGCAGGGTGGCGGCGAACTCCCACGAATCCGCCTTGCCGTAGGCCAGCTTGAGGTCCATGTAGCCCCGGTAGCTGGCGATGTTGGTGTTGTCGCTCTTCTCCACGTAGTAGTACAGCTTGGGCGACGCGCTCCAGTGCCAGTCGGTCAGGTCGCCCAGGTAGAGGGTCGGCCTGACGAACACGGTATTGATGCTGCGCGAGCGGTCGCCGTCGAGGCCGTTCGATTCATGCTCCAGGCCCGCCGCCACCGACAGCCGGCTGATGGCGCGGTTGTGCACGCCGGTATCCGACAGGTAATAGAACAGGCTCGGCCGGTAGTTAGTGTCGCGGAACGGGTGCGAGTCCGAGGCCAGGTCCCACAGCGAGAACTGCGTATAGCCGAAATACAGGTTGTCGAGCAGGCTGCGCGAGTTCGGGTTCTCGCCCTGGAACACGCGGAACTTGAAGCTGAGCTGGAATTTGGCATTGGCGCCGCCGTGCCCGCCGGCCATGAAATACATCGGTTCGTGGAAGGTCAGGCGGCCCTGGTCGCGCAGGTCGGCCTGCACCGGCGCGGGCTCGGCCGCGGCGGCCACCGGCACGACCGGCACCACGGGCGCCGGCGCCGGGGCGCGGCCGTCGTCGGCCGGTGCCAGCGAGGTGGCCACGGCGGCCGCGGGTGCTGGGGCCGCCGTGGCCGGGGCCGCCGGCGCGTTCGCCGGGCCGGGCGCGCGGTTCAGCGTGACCAGCACCGGCGCGGCGTCGATGTCGACCGCGTCGAGCCGCACCAGGCCGCGCAGCGTGGGCGGCACGGTCGCGCTGTATTCGATGATGCGGTGCTCGCCCTGGCGCAGCCGGACCGTGGCGGGGCCGGGCGTGGCGCGCTCCATGTGCAGGCGCACCGGCGCCTGCAGGTCGGCCGAAGCCACCACCTCGATGGTCTGCGGCACCAGGAACGCGCGGTTGGCCTTGTCGGCGCTGACCAGCAGCGTGAGGGTCAGCGGCCGGGTGCCGTCGACCACCTTGGGCGGCTGCAGCAGCGCGATGGCGGCGCGGCCCTGGAGCGGCCAGGCCGCCGCCAGCATCAGCGAGAACAGAAGGGCGGGCGCGGCCGGTGCGGGCCGGCGCCGGTGCGCGCCGGAGCCGGCAGCCCGGGCTTTGCGCGAGAAAGGCGGCATGGGATGAAGGCGGCCTGCGTTCCCTGACTCCGGGGGGGCGGGTGACGCATGCGCGGCGGGTGATTGCGACGCGGTAGAGCCTATCATGCCCGGCACGCGCAATTTGTGATGATTTGTGCGCCGCCGTTGTCTGCCACCATTCGCCGCCGCCGTTATCCGCCGCGACGGCGGGCGGCGCCGGCCTAGCGCGTGGCGCGGCGCTGGACGGCGGCGATGTATTGCTCGCCGTCGGGCGGCAGGCCGCTGCGCTGTGCCTGCCACAGCATTTCGCCCAGGCATTCCATGACCTGGTGATGGGCCTCGTGCGGCGAGTCCAGGCGCCGCGCCAGCGCCTCGTAGGCGCCGCGGATGCCGGGCGGCTGGTCGATCGAGACCTGTTCGGCGATCGACAGGTGCATGGCCAGGTGCAGGAAGGGGTTGGTCTGGCCGCCTTCGGGCGTGTAGTCCTGGCCCAGCGCGCCCTCGGTGTCGGCGAGCAGGTCCTGGTATTCGGGATGCTCGCCGATCCAGTCGACGGCAATGGCTTCGAGCGGGGTGAGGACGCTGCCGGCGCGCTGCTTCTGCCAGGCTTCGCAGAAAAAACGGCGGACTTCTTCGCGGGAGGGATTGAACATGGTGGCGCCATTGTAAACGAGCGCGGATGGCGCCGCAGGGCGCCCGCCGGGCGTTTCAGCCCAGGTGTCGCCATGTCCGCTTGCCGCGCCTGCGCCGCCGCCTCCGCGCGGGCGCAACAGAAGGTGCGGCAAAAGATGCAACAGAATTGAATCGTCCGCTCAAATCGCTTGCAGAGGGAAAGCGCGGTCTTCGCTACAATCCGGCTCTTACCTCTTCCTCCTTCTCCTCCTCCCGCTCAGGAACCGACGCATGAAACCGATCGACCAGGCCGCCATCGCCCAACTGTTCACCGATGCCCGCACCCACAACGTCTGGCAGGACCGCCAGGTGGACGATGCCGTGCTCCACCAGATCTACGAGGCGATGAAGTTCGGCCCGACCGCCGCCAACGGCTCGCCGGCCCGCATCGTCTTCGTCAGGAGCGCCGCGGAAAAGGCCCGCCTGGTCGAATGCGTCTCGGCCGGCAACACGGAGAAGACCCGCTCGGCGCCGGTGACGGCCATCATCGCGTTCGACAATGCCTTCCACGACCAGCTGCCCAAGCTGTTCCCGCATGCCGACGCGCGCGCGTGGTACGCCGGCCAGCCGGAAAAGATCGCGCGTGACGCGCTCATGAACGGTTCGCTGCAGGGCGGCTATTTCATCCTGGCCGCGCGCGCGCTCGGCCTCGACTGCGGCCCGATGGCCGGCTTCGACGCCGCCAAGGTGAACGCCGCCTTTTTCCCCGACGGCAAGTGGTCGGTCAACTTCCTGTGCAACCTGGGCTACGGCGAGGCGGACAAGCTGTTCCCGCGCGGCCCGCGCCTGTCGTTCGACGAGGCCTGCCGCATCGTCTGAGGGCGGCGTTCCGCTCCGCGGCAAGAAGCAAAGGCCCCCGCGGGGGCCTTTCTGCATTGCGGGCGCCGTTCGGATGCCGCTTGGGCGCCGTTCAGATGCTGGGCGCCTCGGTCTTCTCGCGGAACTCGCACAGCGGCTCGATCGCGCAGTGCCAGCACTCGGGCTTGCGCGCCTTGCAGACGTAGCGCCCGTGCAGGATCAGCCAGTGGTGCGCGTCGTGCAGGAATTCCTGCGGCACCACCTTGAGCAGCTTGTGCTCCACCACCTGCACGTTCTTGCCCGGCGCCAGCCCGGTGCGGTTGGCCACGCGGAAGATGTGCGTGTCGACGGCGATGGTGGCCTCGCCGAAGGCGGTGTTGAGCACCACGTTGGCGGTCTTGCGGCCCACGCCCGGCAGCGCTTCCAGCGCCGCGCGGTCGCGCGGCACCTCGCCGCCGTACTGCTCGGCCAGGATGCGGCAGGTCGCCATGACGTGCCTGGCCTTGGTCTTGTAGAGGCCGATGGTCTTGATGTACCCGATCAGCCCTTCCTCGCCGAGGTCGAGGATCTGCTGCGGCGTGTGCGCGACCGGGTAGAGCTTGCGGGTGGCCTTGTTCACGCCCACGTCGGTGGCCTGCGCCGACAGCAGCACGGCGATCAGCAGCTCGAACGGCGAGCTGTATTCCAGTTCGGTGGCCGGGGCCGGATTGACTTCGCGCAGTGTTTCGAACAGGGCGCGGCACTTGGCGGCGTTCATTCGTCCTTGTGGGCTGGGTTGGTGTCGGGTGCGGGTCCGGCCGGGTCCGGGGCGGCGAGGCCGGCCCTGGCGCGGCGCGCCTCGGCGGCGTCGATCTGGGCCTGCACGACGGGCGCGACGTTTTCCGTGTTGCGCGGCTTGACGGCCTGCTGCTTCAGGCGCGCGCGCTCGATGGCGGCCTGGATGATGGCCTGCTTGCGCGCCTGGGCCTGGCGTTCTTCCTCGCTCTGCGCGGTCTCGGCCTGCAGCGCCTCGAGCTTGGCGGCGGCCTTGGCGGCCAGGCGGGCGTCGTTTTCTTCCCGCTCGCGCACCAGCCGGGCGCGGCGCGCCACGTAGCGCGCGCGGGCCTCGTCGGCCTGCGCCTGCGACCACGCGGCCCAGCCGGTGCGCCCGGGCGTGACCGGGATCATGGCGATGCAGTCGACCGGGCAGGGCGCCACGCACAGGTCGCAGCCGGTGCACCAGTCGGCCAGCACGGTGTGCATCTGCTTGGGCGCGCCCACGATGGCGTCGACCGGGCAGGCCTGGATGCACAGCGTGCAGCCGATGCACAGGCTTTCGTCGATGCGGGCCACCGCGCGCGCCTGCTCGGTGCCACATGCCGGGTCCAGCGCCGGCGCCGGCGCGCCGAGCAGCGCGGCCAGGCGGCCGATGCCTTCGGCGCCGCCGGGCGGGCAGCGGTTGCAGTCGGCCTCGCCGGCGGCCAGGGCTTCGGCGTAGGGGCGGCAGCCGTCGAAGCCGCACTTGGTGCACTGGGTCTGCGGCAGCAGGGCTTCGAGCCGGTCGGCGAGGGTTTGCGGAATGGCAGTCACAGCGGCGTTTGCGGGTTTGCGGGGACGGCGGGGCGCCGTTCTCTTGTCCGGCCGGTGGCCCGGCCCGCCGGAACGGCTGCGCGGCAGGGATTATCCCCGATTTCGTTGCGGCGCAGAAACGCGCGATGATGCGGCGCAGCTTCGCGGGGCCGGGCGCCTGCCGCCCTATGCCATAATCCCGCGCAACGATTCTTCAGCCGTCGCATGCAAAACGAAACCAGAACGAAGCGGGACCCAGAGGGTACGCGCCGCCGTATTCTCGACGCGGCGACCGAGGAATTCGCCAAGGGCGGCCTGGCCGGCGCGCGCGTCGACCAGATCGCGCGGCGCGCCGAGACCAACGAGCGCATGCTGTATTACTACTACGGCAGCAAGGAGGGCTTGTTCCTCGCCGTGCTGGAGCGCCAGTACGCGGAATTCCGCGCCGCCGAGGAGCAACTGCACATCGTCGACGAAGACCCGGTGGCCGCGGTGCGCACGCTGGCCCGCTTCGTCTGGGACTGGTATTACCGCAACCCGGAGTTCATCCGCCTGGTCAACAGCGAGAACCTGCACGAGGCGCGCCACCTGAAGAAGTCCACGCAGCTGCACCAGCTGGTCAACCCGATCGTCAACGTGCTGGCCGACATCGTCAAGCGCGGCCAGCGCCAGGGCGTGTTCCGCGACGACGTGGACGTGCCGCAGCTCTACCTGACGATCTCGGCGCTGGGCTACTACCTGCTGTCCAACCGCTACACCATCAGCGCGGTGATCGGCCGCGACGTGGCCTCGCAGGACGAGCACGCGCGCTTTGCCGAGCTGCACACCGACATGCTGCTGTCCTACCTGGAAAAGCGCTGAGGCCCGCCGCCGCGCGCGTCACCGCATGAAAAAACGCCCGCATCCGATGCGGGCGTTTTGCCTTCTTGCCGCCGGCGCGCCGGCGGCGGTTCAGCGGGATCAGCGGTACTTCAGGATGAAGTCGCGCAGCTCGGGGTAGATGTCCTGGCGCCAGCGGCGGCCGGAGAAGATCCCGTAGTGGCCGCACTTGGGCGCCACGATATGCTGCTTGCGCGTCTTGGCGATGCCGGCGCACAGCTCGTGCGCGGCGGCGGTCTGGCCGGCGCCCGAGATGTCGTCCAGCTCGCCCTCGATGGTCAGCAGCGCGGTGCCTTTGATGTCCTGCGGGCGCACCGCCTCGCCGTCGATTTCCCAGGTGCCGTTGGCCAGGCGGAATTCCTGGAAGACCTCGCGGATGGTGTCCAGGTAGTACTCGGCCGCCATGTCGAGCACGGCGTTGTATTCGTCGTAGAAGCGCACGTGGGCTTCGGCGTCGTCGGAGTCGCCCTCGACCAGGCTCAGGTAGTAGTCGTAGTGCGAGGACAGGTGGCGGTCCGGGTTCATCGCCACGAAGCCGGCGTGCTGCAGGAAGCCGGGATAGACCTTGCGGCCGTGGCCCGGGTAGTTCGCCGGCACGGTGTAGATCACGTTGTTCTCGAACCACTCGTACGACTTGTTGGTCGCCAGCGAATTGACCGCGGTGGGGCTGCGGCGCGCGTCGATCGGGCCGCCCATCATGGTCATGGTCCTGGGCGTCTTCTCGCCGGCCGAGGCCAGCAGCGAGATCGCCGCGAGCACCGGCACGGTCGGCTGGCAGACCGAGATCACGTGCAGGTTGTCCGCGCCGATATGGCGGATGAAGTCCTGGATGTAGTGGATGTAGTCGGCCAGGTGGAACGGGCCGTGCTCGACCGGCACCATGCGCGCGTCGAGCCAGTCGGTCACGTAGACCTTGTGGTCCTGCAGCAGCGTGCGCACGGTGTCGCGCAGCAGCGTGGCGTGGTGGCCCGAGAGCGGCGCGCACACCAGCACCACCGGCTCGTCCTTGAGCAGCTTGATGGTTTCGGGGTCGTCGGCATAGCGCTTGAAGCGCACCAGCCTGCAGAACGGCTTCTCGACGATGGTCTGCTCGACGATCGGGATCTCGCGGCCGTTGGAGCGGACCGACTTGATGTCGAACGACGGCTTCTCGTATTCCTTGCCGAGCCGGTACAGCAGCTCGTAGCCGGCGGCCAGGCGGGTGGCGCCGGGGACCAGGGAGAGCGGGCTGAGGGGATTGGTGAAGGTCTTGGCCGTGGCCTGCGCCCACGCGGTCAGCGGGTGCAGCATCGAGCGCTGGAACTCATGCAGCTGGTAAAGCATGACGGATACCTATCAGGCTGGGGGGCGAAGCGGGAATTCAACGCCTTGACGTTATAAATGTGATGAAACCACGATTCATGCTGCTCACGTTGCCAACGTGTTACCGACTGCGGTGGATTATGCGCGTTTGCGAACGATCGTGCGATGCAGCATATACCCTAAGGTACGCCCGCACCGGAAAAAGACAATAGGACAAAGCCGGTACCGCTCCATTACAGATCGGAAAAGATCGTAAAAAATTGAGTCCGGGCGCGAAAAAGGCGACCGAAGTCGCCTTTTCATCGCTTTTTGCCGCGAATTACAGCACGGCCGCGATCGCGTCGACCACCGCGTCGATGTTGCGGCTGTTCAGCGCGGCCACGCAGATGCGGCCGGTACCGACCGCGTAGATGCCGTGCTCGGTGCGCAGGCGGTCGACCTGGGCCGAGGTCAGGCCCGAGTACGAGAACATGCCGCGCTGGGCCTTGACGAAGGAGAAGTCGCCCGGCACGCCCTTGGCGGCCAGCTTGTCCACCAGCGCGTGGCGCATCAGCTTGATGCGGTCGCGCATCTCGCCCAGTTCCTGCTCCCACATGGCGCGCAGTTCCGGGCTGTTCAGCACGGTCGCCACCACGGTGCCGCCGTGCGTGGGCGGGTTGGAGTAGTTGGTGCGGATCACGCGCTTGACCTGCGACAGCACGCGCTGCGCTTCTTCCTTGCCGGTGGTCACGATGGACAGCGCGCCGACGCGCTCGCCGTACAGCGAGAAGCTCTTCGAGAACGAGCTCGAGACGAAGAACGGCAGGCCCGACTCGGCGAACAGGCGCACCGCGGCGCCGTCCGGCTCGATGCCCTCGGCGAAGCCCTGGTAGGCCATGTCGAGGAACGGGATCAGGTTGCGTTCCTTGGCCAGCTCCACCACCTGCTTCCACTGCTCGGGCGACAGGTCCACGCCGGTCGGGTTGTGGCAGCACGCGTGCAGCACCACGATGGTGTTGGCCGGGTAGGACTTGAGCGACTCGACCATGCCGGCGAAGTTCAGGCCGTGGCTGGGCGCGTCGTAGTAGGCATAGTTGACCACGGGGAAGCCGGCCGCCTCGAACAGGGCGCGGTGGTTTTCCCAGCTCGGGTCGCTGATGGCGACCTTGGCGTCCGGGTACAGGCGCTTGAGGAAGTCGGCGCCGATCTTCAGCGCGCCGGTGCCGCCCAGTGCCTGCGCCGTCACCACGCGGCCTTCGGTGATGAGCGGCGATTCCTTGCCGAACAGCAGCGTCTGCACGGCCTGGTCGTAGGCGGCGATGCCTTCGATGGGCAGGTAGCCGCGCGGCGTCGCGGTGGCCAGGCGGGCTTTCTCGGCTTCCTGCACGGCGCGCAGCAGGGGGATTTTCCCTTCGTCGGTGAAGTACACGCCGACACCCAGATTGACCTTGGTGGCACGGGTATCGGCATTGAAGGCTTCATTCAGGCCCAGGATCGGGTCGCGCGGGGCCATCTCGACGGCAGAAAACAAACTCATTTGGGATCTCGTGGTCAGCTATGTAACAAAACGGGAGGGCGTAGAATGCTCCGGACTGCGCTGGAGAGTGCGGCGGCCCCCATCTTGATACCTGGCCGCCAACCCCAAGATTCTAGCGTATCCATCCGTTTTCCTGAGGTTTTCCCTTACTTTTCCGCTGCCAGCCCTATGTCGAATCTTGTTGAAGTCGCGCCCGCGCTGGACGAAGAGAAGTTCGCGACCTTTCCCGGCTCCCCGTTCCAGCTCTACCAGCCCTATCCGGCCGCCGGCGACCAGCCCGAGGCGATCCGCCAGCTGGTGGAGGGCGTGGAGGACGGCCTCTCGTTCCAGACCCTGCTGGGCGTGACCGGCTCGGGCAAGACCTTCACGATGGCCAACGTGATCGCCCGCCTGGGCCGCCCGGCCATCGTGTTCGCCCCCAACAAGACGCTGGCGGCGCAGCTGTACTCGGAATTCCGCGAGTTCTTCCCGCGCAACGCGGTCGAGTATTTCGTCAGCTACTACGACTACTACCAGCCCGAAGCCTACGTGCCGCAGCGCGACCTGTTCATCGAGAAGGATTCCTCGATCAACGAGCACATCGAGCAGATGCGGCTGTCGGCCACCAAGAGCCTGCTGGAGCGGCGCGACACCATCATCGTGGCCACGGTCTCGGCCATCTACGGCATCGGCAACCCGTCCGAGTACCACAAGATGATCCTGACGCTGCGCGCGGGCGACAAGATCAGCCAGCGCGACGTGATCGCGCGCCTGATCGCCATGCAGTACACGCGCAACGAGACCGACTTCCAGCGCGGCACCTTCCGCGTGCGCGGCGACACGCTCGACATCTTCCCGGCGGAGCACGCCGAGCTGGCGGTGCGCGTCGACATGTTCGACGACGAGATCGACTCGCTCCAGTTCTTCGACCCGCTCACCGGGCGCGTGCGCCAGAAGATCCCGCGCTTCACGGTCTATCCGTCGAGCCACTACGTGACCCCGCGCGAGACCGTGCTGCGCGCGATCGAGGACATCAAGGTCGAGCTGCGCGAGCGGCTCGATTTCTTCTACAAGGAGAACCGGCTGGTGGAGGCGCAGCGGCTCGAGCAGCGCTCGCGCTTCGACCTCGAAATGCTGTCCGAGCTCGGTTTCTGCAAGGGCATCGAGAACTACTCGCGGCATCTGTCCGGTGCCCGGCCCGGCGAGCCGCCGCCCACGCTGGTCGACTACCTGCCGCCCGACGCGCTGATGTTCCTCGACGAGTCGCACGTGCTGATCGGCCAGTTCAACGGCATGTACAACGGCGACAAGGCGCGCAAGACCACGCTGGTGGAATACGGCTTCCGCCTGCCGTCGGCGCTCGACAACCGCCCGCTCAAGTTCGAGGAATTCGAGCGCAAGATGCGCCAGGTGATGTTCGTCTCGGCCACGCCGTCCAACTACGAGAACGAGCACGCGGGCCAGGTGGTGGAGCAGGTGGTGCGGCCGACCGGGCTGGTCGACCCGATCATCCACGTGCGCCCGGCCACCACGCAGGTGGACGACCTGCTGTCCGAGATCCACGCCAAGGTCGAGATCGGCGAGCGCGTGCTGGTGACCACGCTGACCAAGCGCATGGCCGAGCAGCTCACCGAGTTCCTGACCGAGAACGGCGTCAAGGTGCGCTACCTGCATTCGGACATCGACACCGTCGAGCGCGTGGAGATCATCCGCGACCTGCGCCTGGGCACCTTCGACGTGCTGGTCGGCATCAACCTGCTGCGCGAGGGGCTGGACATTCCCGAGGTGTCGCTGGTGGCGATCCTCGACGCCGACAAGGAAGGCTTCCTGCGCGCCGAGCGCTCGCTGATCCAGACCATCGGCCGCGCCGCGCGCAACGTCAACGGCACGGCGATCCTGTACGCCGACCGCATGACCGATTCGATGAAGCGCGCCATCGGCGAGACCGAGCGCCGCCGCGCCCGGCAGATCGCCTTCAACGAGGCCAACGGCATCGTGCCGCGCGGCGTGGTCAAGCGCATCAAGGACATCATCGACGGCGTCTACGACCCGGGCGAGGTCAAGGCCGAGCTGCTGGCCGCCGAGGAGCGCGCGCGCTACGAGGACATGAGCGAGAAGCAGGTCGCCAGGGAGATCAAGCGGCTCGAGAAGCAGATGTTCGAGCACGCCAAGAACCTCGAGTTCGAGCAGGCCGGCCAGGTGCGCGACCAGCTCGCCAAGCTCAAGCGCCAGGTGTTCGGCGCCAGCGGCGACGGCGAACACCTGCCGCCCGCCGCGGCGGCTTCCTGAGGCGTCTCGCGGCCTCGCTCACCGTCTATAGTTGGAATCCCGGACGGTGATGAAGAGGTGCGTCATGGTCAAGTTCGCGCTGTGGGTTCCGCTGCATGCGAAGCCCGGCAAGGAAAAGGAAGTCGAGGCGTTCCTGCTCGGCG
Source organism: Cupriavidus sp. WS (assembly GCF_000395345.1). NCBI lineage: Bacteria > Pseudomonadati > Pseudomonadota > Betaproteobacteria > Burkholderiales > Burkholderiaceae > Cupriavidus > Cupriavidus sp. WS. The sequence goes on from NZ_AQPL01000052.1 coordinate 17,455, forward strand.
GGCTGCCGCTGGTGCAGGCCGAAACCGGCACCACTGCCTGGTTCGCGCTCAAGCTCGGGCCGTCCACGTACGGCATCTTCGATGCCTTCGCGGACGAGGCCGGGTGCGACGCCCATCTCTCCGGCAAGGTGGCCGAGGCCCTCATGGCGAAAGCGCCGGACCTGTTCGCCGATCCGCCGTCGATCAACAAGCTGGACGTGCTGGCGGCCAAGCTGCCCTGAGCACGCGGCTCCAGGGCCGCGCCGCGCCAGGCTAGCTCTTGGGCGGCAGCGTGCGCAGGCGCTTGTTGACTTCCAGCAGCGTCTCGCACGCATCGGCGTCGGCCGCGCGGCGCTTGCCGATGTAGTCCGCGATGGCGCGCAGCGGTTCCTGCTGTGCCGCGCAGGCGGTGGCGGCGGCCGGGATCGAGGCGGGTGCCGCGCAGGCCTTGCCGAGTTCTTCTTCCAGGCTGCGCTCGATGACGGCCAGCATGTTGGCGCAGCCGGCCACGGCGGCCGCGTTGCCGGCCGCCGTGGCGGCTTCGGCGGAAGGCTCGGCGCGCGCGGGGCCCGCGCACAAGAGAGCGCCGCACAGGAGCGCGCCACACAGCAAGGCGCCGGAGGCGGGGAGGGGGCTGAAGCGATGGTTCACCGCAGGCATTATGCGGGTGGAGGAACCGTTGCGTCACCTTTTTTGCTTTTCTTGCGCCGCCGCCGGTTCGCTGCCGCCGCCACTTTTTTGCCGCTTCTTCGCTGCTTTTCCGCCGCCGCCGCGCAGCCTGGCCGGCGCCGGGCCGCGCGCCGCGGGCCGCCCGGCCCGATCCGGCACGCCACGCGGGCCTGTCGCCGCGGGCGGGTAAAATCCGCTCTCCGCGCGCCGGGCGCCGACCGATCAGGAGGCTGGATTCAGCATGCCGACAAAGACATTCTCGATTCTCATGTGCTGCATGGGCAATATCTGCCGTTCGCCGACCGCCGAGGGCGTGCTGCGCGCCAAGCTGCGCGCGGCCGGCATGGACGGCGCGGTCGAGCTCGATTCCGCCGGCACGCACGGCTACCACGTCGGCCGCGCGCCGGACACGCGCGCGCAGCGCCATGCGCTGGCGCGCGGCTACGATCTCTCCGCGCAGCGCGCGCGCCTGGCCACGTCGGCCGATTTCGCGCGCTTCGACCTCGTGCTGGCGATGGACCGCGACAACCTGCAGGCGCTCGGCGCGCTGTGCCCGCCCGGCAGCCGCGACCGGCTGCGCCTGCTGATGAGTTTCGCCACCCGGCACGACGCCGACGAGGTGCCGGACCCGTACTATGGCGAGGGCGACGGCTTCGAGCGCGTGCTCGACTACGTGGAGGACGCCTGCGACGGCGTGGTCGCCATGCTGCGCGCCAGGGGCCTGGACGCGGCGGGCTGAGGCGCGCGGCTTGCACGGCATCCACGAATTGCCCGGCAAGTGCGCCGGCCGTTTTTCCCATTTTCACGAGGTGCCATGTTCCGTTCCCTGTTCCGCAAATGGCGCGAGTCGCGCAATGCCAGCCTGCAACTCGACGCGATCCTGGCCGCCGCGGATCCGGAGGCGCCGCTGGCGGACCGCAACGGCTGGCTGATCGAGCTGGGCTACTGGATCCGGCGCGACGGCCTGCCCGGCGCCGAGGGCGTGGCGGCCGACAACAGCCGCAAGAGCCGGCGCGAGCACGTGCGGCTGCGCTACCTGCTGCAGGTGCTGGGGCGCAATCCGGAGATGGCCGCGCGCGTGGCGCGCACGGTGCGCTCGCTGGTGCGCGACAACGACCCGACCGCCTTGCTGTGCGACACCGGCGTGGCCTCCCATCCGGGCTTCTGGGGCGAGATGCTGGACCGCCTGCAGGCGCGTGTCCTGCCGCCGCCGCCCAACCGCGGCGACCTCGCCGGCCTGTTCGCGCTGCTGTTCATCGACGACAACGACGCTGACTGGGTCGAGTCGCTCGACGCCGACCTGCTCGAGCGGCTGGCGGCCATGCTGCGCGCGGGCGAGGAGCCGGCGGGCGAGGCCGCCGGCGCCGCGCCGCCCGAATGGGACCGCTTCGACCGCACGCTCGCCACCAGCATCCAGGTGCTGGTCAGCCAGGTGCGCGCCACCGGCCTGAGCCAGTCGATCCGCTCGCGCCTCAAGGGGCGCGTGCAGGACACGCCGTTCTTCCGCCTCGACAGCGCCATCGAGGCCTTGTGCGAGGACGACGCGGCCGGCGGCGAGGCCTTCGCGCACCGCCTGAACTATTTCCGCGCGCTGCTCGACGGCTGCCACCAGGCGGCGCAGCGCGTCTACGACGACCTGGAGGAGAACGGCGTCTCGGTCGAGGTGGTGTTCCAGATCGAGCGCATGAAGGTGCGGCTGGCGCGCATCGAGCTGCTGCTGGCGACCTGGGTCGAGCCGCAGCGTCCGGGCCGCCACGCGCACCTGATCGCCGCGCTGATCCGCTCCACGCAGGCGCGCCGCAGCATCGCCCACCTGGCCGGCTCGTCGTTCTCGCAGCTCGCGCGCAAGGTGGTCGAGCGCTCGGCCGAGAGCGGCGAGCACTACATCACGCGCGACCGCCGCGAATACCGCGAGCTGATGCGCGCGGCGGCCGGCGGCGGCCTGATCACGGCGGCCACGGTCTATCTCAAGTTCCTGATCTACGGGCTGCACCTGGACAAGTTCGCCGAGGGCCTGCTGGCCTCGTTCAACTATGCCGGCAGCTTCCTGGTGATCCACTTCGCGCATTTCACGCTGGCCACCAAGCAGCCCGCCATGACCGGCCCGGCGCTGGCGCACCGGCTCGACGCGGCGGGCAAGCCGGAAGGGCGCGAGGCGTTCGTCGACGACACCATCGCCATGATCCGCTCCAACGCCGCCGCCATCTTCGGCAACCTGGCCCTGGTGTTCCCGGTGGCGCTCGGCATCCAGTGGCTGGCCAACCGCGTCCTCGGCGCCAACCTGATCACGCCGGCCAAGGCGATCGACACCATCGGATCGTTCTCCATCCTCGGCCCCACGCCGCTGTACGCGATCTTCACCGGCGTGCTGCTGTGGCTGTCGAGCCTGGTGGCGGGCTGGGCCGACAACTGGTTCGCGCTGCACAAGGTGCACGACGTGATGGCCTACAACCGCCGCCTGCGCTACGTGCTGGGCGCGGCCGGCGCCATGCGCCTGGCGGATTTCTGCAAGCGCAACATGTCCGGCATCGCGGCCAACGTGTCGCTGGGGCTGCTGCTCGGGCTGGGGCCGGAGATCCTGAGCTTCTTCGGGCCGCACATGGAGGTGCGCCACGTCACGCTGTCGACCGGCGCGGTGGGCGCGGCGATCGGCGTGCTGGGCTTCGACGCGCTGCGCATGCCGGCGATGTGGCTGGCGGTGGCGGGGATCGCGCTGATGGGGCTGCTGAACGTGGCGGTGAGCTTCGCGCTGGCGTTCAACATGGCGTTGCGGTCACGCAGCCTGCGGCGCGTCGACCGGCGCGCGGTGGTGTCGGCCGTGCGGCGGCGCATCCTGAAGCACCCGTGGTCGCTGATCGTCCCGCCGCGCACGGCCGGGCAGGCCGTGCCGGCCGGCGAGGAGCGCGCCTGAGGCGGCGTTGATGCAATGCAGTAGGGGTACTTGACTGAATTAGTCGGGATCTTTATACTCGACCAAAATGATCAAGTATTCCCCGGCATCATGAGACTGACTACCAAAGGCCGCTTCGCGGTAACCGCCATGATCGACCTGGCCATGCGCCAGGATCAGGGCCCCGTTACGCTGGCCGGTATCAGCCAGCGCCAGAAAATCTCCCTGTCCTACCTGGAACAGCTGTTCGGCAAGCTGCGCCGCCACGAGATCGTGGAGAGCGTGCGCGGCCCGGGCGGCGGCTACAGCCTCGCGCGCAAGGCCGAGGACGTCACGGTTGCCGACATCATCATCGCCGTCGACGAGCCGCTGGACGCCACGCAATGCGGCGGCAAGGGCAATTGTAACGGAGATGAAGGAAACGGGCGCTGCATGACCCACGAGCTGTGGGCCACGCTGAACCAGAAGATGGTCGAGTACCTCGACTCCGTTTCCCTGAAGAACCTGGTCGACCAGCAGCGCGCCAAGTGCCCGACGGTGCTGCACGACATGCGCGAGGATGCCGCCGCGCACGCCGTCGCCACGCCGCGCGCGGTCCCCGAAAAGGAAAAGCCCGCGCGCCCGCGGGTGGTGAATTCGGTCTTCAGCCTGGCCCAGTCATAAGCGAGCACCCGGCCGGACAGATCAACTTCAAGCATTGCGGTCCCAAACAAAGGCAGTCATAACGATGAGCACCCCACATTTCCCCATCTACATGGATTACTCGGCCACCACCCCGGTGGACCCGCGCGTTGCCGACAAAATGATCCCGTACCTGCGCGAGCAGTTCGGCAATCCGGCGTCGCGCAGCCACGCCTACGGCTGGGACGCCGAGCGCGCGGTGGAAGAGGCGCGCGAGCAGGTGGCCGCGCTGGTGGGCGCCGATCCGCGCGAGATCGTCTGGACCTCGGGCGCGACCGAGTCGAACAACCTCGCCATCAAGGGCGCGGCGCATTTCTACTCGGGCAAGGGCAAGCACATCATCACGGTCAAGACCGAGCACAAGGCCGTGCTCGACACCACCCGCGAGCTGGAACGCCAGGGCTTCGAGGTGACCTACCTCGACGTGCAGGACAACGGCCTGGTCGACATCGACGTGTTCAAGGCGGCGCTCCGCCCGGACACCATCCTGGTCTCGGTGATGCTGGTCAACAACGAGATCGGCGTGATCCAGGACGTCGAGCAGATCGGCGAGATCTGCCGCGCCAAGGGCATCATCTTCCATTGCGACGCGGCCCAGGCCACCGGCAAGGTCGCCATCGACCTGAACACGCTCAAGTGCGACCTGATGTCGTTCTCGGCCCACAAGACCTACGGCCCCAAGGGCATCGGCGCGCTGTACGTGCGCCGCAAGCCGCGCGTGCGCATCGAGGCGCAGATGCACGGCGGCGGCCACGAGCGCGGCATGCGCTCGGGCACGCTGGCCACGCACCAGATCGTCGGCATGGGTGAAGCCTTCCGCATCGCCCGCGAGGAAATGGCCACCGAGAACGAGCGCATCCGCATGCTGCGCGACCGCCTGTGGCGCGGCCTGTCGGGCATGGAAGAGGTCTACCTGAACGGCGACATGGAGCGCCGCGTGCCCCACAACCTGAACGTCAGCTTCAACTTCGTCGAAGGCGAGTCGCTGATCATGGCCATCAAGGACGTGGCCGTGTCGTCGGGCTCGGCGTGCACCTCGGCCTCGCTGGAGCCGTCCTACGTGCTGCGCGCGCTGGGCCGCAACGACGAGCTGGCGCACAGCTCGATCCGCTTCACGGTGGGCCGCTTCACCACCGAGGCGGAAGTCGACTACACCGTCGAGCTGCTCAAGAGCAAGATCGCCAAGCTGCGCGACCTGTCGCCGCTGTGGGAGATGTTCAAGGACGGCGTGGACCTGAATTCCATCCAGTGGGCCGCGCACTGAGCGCCGAGGCCCCCAGCAAGACCCCATAAATACGCAAGAGGTAGCCAAAATGTCATACAGCAACAAGGTTCTCGACCACTATGAAAACCCCCGCAACGTGGGTTCGTTCGACAAGAACGACGACGCTGTGGGCACCGGCATGGTCGGCGCGCCGGCTTGCGGCGACGTGATGAAGCTGCAGATCAAGGTCAACGAGGCCGGCGTGATCGAAGACGCCAAGTTCAAGACCTACGGCTGCGGCTCGGCCATCGCCTCGTCGTCGCTGGTGACCGAATGGGTCAAGGGCAAGACCGTGGACCAGGCGCTGGAGATCAAGAACACGCACATCGCCGAGGAACTGGCGCTGCCGCCGGTGAAGATCCACTGCTCGATCCTGGCCGAGGACGCCATCAAGGCCGCGGTCGAGGACTACAAGAAGAAGCACGTGGGCGCAGCCGAGCAGAAGGCCGCCTGAGTTCAACGCAAGGGATGAAGCAGCGATGATCACGCTTACCGAGAAGGCCGCCAAGCACGTGGCGCGCTACCTGGACCGCCGCGGCAAGGGCGTCGGCCTGCGCCTGGGGGTCAAGACCACCGGCTGCTCGGGCCTGGCCTACAAGCTGGAATATGTCGACGACCTGCAGCCGGAGGACAGCGTGTTCGAGTCGCACGGCATCAAGGTGATCGTCGATCCCAAGAGCCTGCCGTACATCGACGGCACCGAGCTCGACTTCGCGCGCGAAGGCCTGAACGAGGGGTTCCGCTTCAACAACCCCAACGTCAAGGACGAGTGCGGCTGCGGAGAGTCGTTCCGCGTCTGAGCGCCCGCCGGGCGGCAGGCGTGGCGCCCGGCGCCGGTTTCCATCGGGACGGCGAGCACCGCGGGTGGCCGGGCTCGATTGCGGTCATGGCGATGCGGACGCGGACCGCGCCCGAACGCGCGCTATGGATCGGCGTCCTGCCGGATTGCCTGACGCGCGACCGCGGCGAGCCGCCGGCCGGGCGGGCAGTCCCGCCGAGGGGTTTGCCCGCGTCTGCCTTTGCCGCCGTTTTCCGCGACGCGGGACAGGGCCGGGAAGACCACGAACGGCAAGCTGACCTCGTCAGCAGCCTGGGGCGGCGCAGCCGCTCTTTTTTGTTTGGGGAAGGTGTTGAAAGACGACTATTTCGCGCTGTTCGGCCTGCCGGCCACCTACACGGTGGATGAAGCCGCGCTGGACACCGCCTACCGCACCGTGCAGTCGCAGGCGCACCCGGACCGCTTCGCCAACGCCGGCGACGCCGAGCGCCGCGTCGCCATGCAGTGGGCCGCGCATGCCAACGAGGCCTACCGCACGCTGCGCCAGCCGCTCAAGCGCGCGATCTACCTGCTGTCGCTGCGCGGCGTGGACATCCAGGCCGAGAGCAACACCGCGATGGCGCCCGCGTTCCTGATGCAGCAGATGGAATGGCGCGAGGCGCTGCAGGAAGCGGTGGCCGGGCGGGACGTGGCGCGCCTCGACGTGCTGCTGCGCGAACTGCGCGGCGAGAAGCGCGAGCGCCACGCGGCGCTCGGCGCGCTGCTCGATGCCGGCGACGATGCCGCCGCCGGCGGCGCGGCCAGGCAATTGATGTTTATCGAGAAGATCGAACACGATACCAGCGAAGCGATCGACCGCCTGGAAGACTAGCCCGGCCGCCGGGCAGGTTCGCCCCGGCCATGCCACAATGGCGCCCCGGCGCGGGCCGCATCGCTGCAAGCGGTGATGCCCGCCACCGCACGAATAAAGACGATTCATCATGGCACTGCTCCAGATATCCGAACCCGGCATGTCGCCGGCTCCCCACCAGAAGCGGCTCGCGGTCGGCATCGACCTCGGCACGACCAACTCGCTGGTGGCGGCGGTTCGCAACAGCATTCCCGAAGTCCTGACCGACGAAAGCGGCCGCGCGCTGCTGCCGTCCGTGGTGCGCTACCTGCCCGGCAAGGGCACGCAGATCGGCTACCGCGCGCAGGACGAAGCGGTGCACGACCCCAAGAACACCATCGTCTCGGTCAAGCGCTTCATGGGCCGCGGCCTGCGCGACGTGACGCACATCGAGCACAGCCCCTACGATTTCGTCGACGCGCCCGGCATGGTGCAGATCAAGACCGCAGCCGGCGTGAAGAGCCCCGTGGAGATCTCGGCGGAAATCCTCGCCACGCTGCGCCAGCGCGCCGAGGACTCGCTCGGCGACGAGCTGGTCGGCGCCGTCATCACGGTGCCCGCGTACTTCGACGACGCCCAGCGCCAGGCCACCAAGGACGCGGCGCAACTGGCCGGCCTGGAAGTGCTGCGCCTGCTCAACGAGCCGACCGCGGCGGCCATCGCCTACGGCCTGGACAACGCCTCCGAAGGCATCTACGCGGTCTATGACCTCGGCGGCGGCACCTTCGACATCTCCATCCTCAAGCTCACCAAGGGCGTGTTCGAAGTCATGGCCACCGGCGGCGATTCCGCGCTCGGCGGCGACGACTTCGACCAGCGCGTGATGTGCTGGATCGTCGAGCAGGCCGGCCTGCAGCCGCTTTCGGCCGAAGACATGCGCCTGCTGCAGGTACGCGCCCGCGCCGCCAAGGAAGCGCTGTCGGCGGCCGACGCCACCGTGATCGACGCCGTGCTCAACAGCGGCGAGATCGTGCACCTGACGCTCACCGCGGCGGCCTTCGTCGAGATGACCGCGCCGCTGGTGCAGAAGACCCTGGCGCCGGTGCGCAAGGCGCTGCGCGACGCCGGCGTGGCCGCCGATGAGGTCAAGGGCGTGGTGCTGGTCGGCGGCGCCACGCGCACGCCTTCGATCCGCAAGGCGGTGGGCGAGTTCTTCGGCCAGCCGCCGCTGACCAACCTCGACCCGGACAAGGTGGTGGCGCTCGGCGCCGCCATGCAGGCCAACCTGCTGGCCGGCAACGGCGCGCCCGGCGAGGACTGGCTGCTGCTGGACGTGATCCCGCTCTCGCTGGGCGTGGAGACGATGGGCGGCCTGGTCGAGAAGATCATCCCGCGCAACAGCACCATCCCGGTGGCGCGCGCGCAGGAATTCACCACCTTCAAGGACGGCCAGACCGCGATGGCCATCCACGTGCTGCAGGGCGAGCGCGAGCTGGCGGCGGACTGCCGCTCGCTGGCGCGCTTCGAGCTGCGCGGCATCCCGCCGATGGTGGCGGGCGCGGCGCGCATCCGCGTGACCTACCAGGTCGACGCCGACGGCCTGCTGTCGGTCTTCGCGCGCGAGACGCAGTCGGGCGTGGAGGCCACCATCACCGTCAAGCCGTCCTACGGGCTGGCCGACGACGAGATCGCCCGCATGCTGCAGGACAGCTTCCGCGAAGCCGAGCACGACATGAAGAGCCGCGCCCTGGCCGAGGAGCGCGTGGAAGCCGCGCGCCTGGTCGAGGCCACCAGCCGCGCGCTCGAGACCGACGGCGAACTGCTCTCGGCCGACGAGCGCGCCGCCGTGGAGCGGCTGATCCAGGCGGTCGGCGACGTGGCCGCGGGCCAGGACCACCACGCCATCAAGGCCGCCGTGGAGGCGCTTTCCCGCGGCACCGACGAATTCGCCGCACGCCGCATGGACCGCTCGATCAAGAGCGCGCTGGCGGGCCGCAAGGTGCAGGACCTGGGCTGATCCCCGAGGCCGCGCCGTATCCATATCCAGGACAACCCATGCCACAGATCATCGTATTGCCCCACGTCGAACTCTGCCCGGAGGGCGCCGTGTTCGAAGCCGAGGCGGGCACCAGCATCTGCGATGCCTTGCTCAACAACGGCATCGAGATCGAGCACGCCTGCGAAAAGTCGTGCGCCTGCACCACCTGCCACGTGATCGTGCGCGAGGGCTTCGACTCGCTCGAGGACGCGGAGGAAAAGGAAGAGGACCTGCTCGACAAGGCCTGGGGCCTCGAGCCCAATTCGCGGCTCTCGTGCCAGGCGCTGGTCGCCGACGGCGACCTTACCGTGCAGATCCCGAAGTACACGATCAACCATGCCAAGGAAGAGCACTGAGCGCCCGCCGCGCGCCCCTGCCGCCTTCACGACCCGACCGGAGAGAGAGAGCCCATGAAGTGGACCGACACCTACGACATTGCCGCCGCGCTGTACGACAAGTACCCCGACGTCGATCCCGCCGCGATCCGTTTCACCGACCTGCACCGCTGGGTCATGGAGCTCGATGGCTTCGCCGACCTGCCCGACCGCTCGGGCGAGAAGATCCTGGAAGCGATCCAGGCCGCGTGGATCGAGGAAGCGGCGTAGGAAGTCGTTTCAAAAAGACCCTGGCGTCGCTGCGCTGCGCGGCAAGTTACTGGTTGTACTGTCTGCGGCCGCGCCCTTGCAGGGCGCATGCGCGCTGGCAGGCGCGCACCGCGCTGCGTGATCCGAGTTCCCTGCTTCGCCCTGGCCAGAACCGCTTTGCTTCATCTTGAAACGACTTCCAGGCCGCGAGGCAGGCAGGCTGGCAGCAGGTAAAGGGTCAAGGAAAAACGGGCGCGCGCGCCCGTTTTTCTTTGGCCGCCGGCACTGTGTCCGTCTCAGGCGGGGGCCAGCCCGCCGTCCTGCAGCCGGACCCGCTCGCCGACCTGCACGCCGGGATCGGCATGGTAGGTGAAGGTGCGGTGCGTGCCGTTGTCCATCTGCACGCGGACCTGGTAGCTGGTGTCCTTGCGCACGCTCTTCTCGATCTGGTTGCCGGCGAAGCCGCCGCCCACGGCGCCGGCCACGGTGCCGAGGATGCGGCCGTTGCCGCGGCCGATCTGGTTGCCCAGCAGGCCGCCGACCACGGCGCCGCCCACCGCGCCGAGGCCCGTGGCCGGCTTGGCGGTCTCGATCGGCGTGATGGCCACTACGCGGCCGAGGCTGGCGCTGGGCGGCGCGGGCTGGCGCTGCGCATACGCGCCGTTGTCGGCGCGCCGGGGCGGCTGGGCCTGCGCGGCCGGCGCTGCGGGGGCGACAGCTTGCGCCGGCGCCGGATTCATGGCCTCGGGCGGCCGCGTGGTGCTGCCCGGCACGGGCTGCTGCGGCTGCTGGCTGGCCGCGGCATTTTCCGCGGCGATCTGCGCGGTCAGCGACTGCGGCGCACCGGGCGCGGCCTTGCCGAGCGGCAGCACGCCGGTCATGGCGGCCACCGCCGTCAGGCTGGCGATCACGATGGCCACGGCCGCGGCGCCCACGAGCGGATGCAGGCGGCGTTGCGCGGGCAGCGCCGGCGCGGTGGATTCGCTGGACGGGTTCAGGGTCGGATTCGGCATGTCGTTTTCCTTGTGCGGTACCGAAAGCACACGTTGAGTTGAGCACACGCGGCTTCGATGTTTCCCGGTCTTGAGTCTGGCCGAATCCGCCGCCGTTTTCCGTTTGATTTTGTAAGTTTGTGTAGGGCGGATTTTCCCGTGGAATCAATGGCTTGGCCGAGGTGAGCCGGGCGCCGCGCCGGGCCGTTTGTAACAACGCCGGCCGCGGAAAGCAAAAAGCCCCATCGAAGCGATGGGGCTCTGGGTTGCCGGCACGTTCAGCCGACCGCTTGGGTTCGCCCCTCTCCCACCAGCAGGAGATGAGCGCCAGCCATTCAGCAGCGTTCAGTCCTCGCGGCGCAGGTGCGGGAACAGGATGACGTCGCGGATGTTGGGGCTGTCGGTCAGCAGCATCACCAGGCGGTCGATGCCGATGCCGCAGCCGCCCGTCGGGGGCATGCCGTATTCCAGCGCGCGGATGTAGTCGGCGTCGAAGTACATGGCTTCCTCGTCGCCGGCGTCCTTCTGGTCGACCTGCTTGCGGAAGCGCTCGGCCTGGTCCTCGGCGTCGTTCAGCTCGGAGAAGCCGTTGGCGATCTCGCGGCCGGTGATGAACAGCTCGAAGCGCTCGGTGATGCCGGGCAGGGTGTCCGAGGCGCGCGCCAGCGGCGAGACTTCCACCGGGTAGTCGACGATGTAGGTCGGCTCCCACAGCTGGCTTTCGGCGGTTTCCTCGAACAGCACCAGCTGCAGCGTGCCCAGGCCCGCGTTGAGGAACTGCGGCGCGCCGGTGTTGACGCCGAACTTCTTCAGCTCGGCGCGCAGGAAGTCCACGTCGGCCAGTTGCGCGTCGGTGTATTGCGGCGCGTATTTCTGGATCGCCTGGCAGATGGTGAGGCGGTGGAACGGCTTGGACAGGTCCAGCTCGCGGCCCTGGTAGGTCAGCACGGCGCTGCCGCGCGCGTCGATGGCGGCCTGGCGGATCAGGTTCTCGGTGAAGTCCATCAGCCAGCGGTAGTCGGTGTACGCGGCGTAGAACTCCATCATGGTGAACTCGGGGTTGTGGCGCGGGCTCACCCCCTCGTTGCGGAAATTGCGGTTGATCTCGAACACGCGCTCGAAGCCGCCCACCACCAGGCGCTTGAGGTACAGCTCGGGCGCGATGCGCAGGAACATCTGCATGTCCAGCGCGTTGTGGTGCGTGATGAAGGGCTTGGCCGCGGCGCCGCCCGGGATCGGGTGCAGCATCGGCGTTTCCACTTCCATGAAGTCCGCGTCGGCCATGTGGCGGCGCAGCGAGCTGATGGCCTGGGTGCGCGCGCGGAAGGTGGCGCGCGTCTCCGGCGACACGATCAGGTCGACGTAGCGCTGGCGGTATTTCAGCTCCTGGTCCGACAGGCCGTAGAAATCGCCGGGCAGCGGGCGCAGGCTCTTGGACAGCAGGCGCAGCTCGCTGACCGCCACCGACAGCTCGCCGGTCTTGGTCTTCATCAGCGTGCCGCGCGCGGCGATGATGTCGCCGAGGTCCCACTTCTTGAAGGCGGCGTAGACCTCTTCGCCGATCGCGTCGCGGCTGATGTAGAACTGGATGCGGCCGGCGCCGTCCTGCACGGTGGCGAAGCTGGCCTTGCCCATCACGCGCTTGAGCATCATGCGCCCGGCGATGGCGACCTCGACCGGCGCCGCTTCGAGCGCGGCCTGGTCGGTTTCGCCGTACTGCGCGTGCAGCGCGGCGGACTGGTGGGTCGGGCGGAAGTCGTTGGGGAAGGCCACGCCTTGCTGGCGCAGGGCCTGCAGCTTCTCGCGCCGTTCCGCGATGATCTTGTTTTCGTCGGCTGCGGCGGGGGCGTTGGCCTCGGCGGGAGCGCGGTTGGAGTCGGTCATGGTGTCTTGGTGAGGCGCGCGGCGGGCCGCGCGCGGGTCAGGCGGTTCAGGGCGATTCAGGTATTGCGGATGTCGTCGAGCTCGGTGCTGCCGAAGTCCGGGCGGTCGAGGTAGGCCGCGATGCGGCGCGCGGTGTCCTCGGCCGAGGCGAGCTGGTCGTTGTCCTTGAGGTCGCGGAAGCGCTGCACCTGCGCGAAGTCGGCGCCGCGGATGGTGGCCTGCATGCTGGTGTCGACCACGCCCGGGGCCAGCGCCACCGCGCGCACGCCGCGTTCGGCCGGCGCCTGCGCGTACTCGGCGTTGACCGAACGCACGAACATGTCGAGCCCGGCCTTGCCGGCGCAGTAGGCGGCCCAGCCCTCGACCGGGCGGCGCGCCGCGCCGGACGAGATCGCCAGCACCTTGCGCGGGCAGCCGAAGCGCTCGGTGCGCGCCAGGAAGGCCGCGGTCATGGTCATCGGCGTGGCCAGGTTGGTGAGCAGGTGCGGCACCAGCGTGGCCTCCTGCAGCGCGGCCACCGGGCCGATGGGCTCGATCATGCCCGCGTTGAGGATCAGCGTGGCGCTGGCGGGCGCCTCGTCGACCGCGTCGAGCACGCTGCCCAGCCACGCCGCGGCAGGCCCGGCCTGCGACAGGTCCTGCAGGTGCCAGGCCACCTTGACGCCGCTGGCGGCGGCGGCCTGTTCCAGTTCGGGATTGCGGTTGCGCGCCACGCAGATCAGGCGGTGGCCCGGCTTGAGCAGGGCCTGCGCCAGCGCGGCACCGAGCCCGCGCGAGGTGCCGGTGATGATGAACAGGTGCGTTGCTGCGGTCGATGCTGCGGTCATGGTCGGATGGGTCCGGCAGGTGAGTCGCGCCGCGCCGCCGGGCGGCGGCGCGGGGTCGTGTTACAGGCCTTGCTTGAGGCTGGCCTCGATGAACGGGTCCAGGTCGCCGTCCAGCACCTTCTGCGTGTTGGACATTTCCACGTTGGTGCGCAGATCCTTGATGCGGCTCTGGTCCAGCACGTAGGAGCGGATCTGGTGGCCCCAGCCCACGTCGGTCTTGCCGGCCTCGAGCTTGTCGGCCTCGGCCTGGCGCTTGCGCATCTCGTGCTCGTACAGGCGCGACTTCAGCATCGACATGGCCTCGGCGCGGTTGCGGTGCTGCGAGCGGTCGTTCTGGCACTGCACCACGATGCCGGTCGGGATGTGCGTGATCCGCACGGCCGAATCGGTCTTGTTGATGTGCTGGCCGCCCGCGCCGGAGGCGCGGTAGGTGTCCACGCGCAGGTCCGCCGGATTGACCTCGACCTCGAACGAATCGTCCACCTCGGGGTAGACGAACACCGACGAGAACGAGGTGTGCCGGCCGCCCGACGAGTCGAACGGCGACTTGCGCACCAGGCGGTGCACGCCGGTCTCGGTGCGCAGGTAGCCGAACGCGTATTCGCCCTCGATCTTGATGGTGGCGCTCTTGATGCCGGCCACGTCGCCCTCGGACTCTTCCAGCACCTCGGCCTTGAAGCCCTTGCGCTCGCAGTACTTCAGGTACTGGCGCAGCAGCATCGAGGCCCAGTCGCAGGCCTCGGTGCCGCCGGCGCCGGCTTGGATGTCGATGAACGCGTTGGCCTGGTCCATCTCGCCCGAGAACATGCGGCGGAATTCCATGTCCGCGACGACGGCCTCGAAGCCCTTGACGTCGGCCTCGATGGCTTCCATCGTGTCGTCGTCGCCTTCCTCGCGCGCGAGCTCGAACAGCTCCTCGGCGCCCGAAAGGTCATCCGTGAGCTTGCCGAGGACGCCGACCACGCCCTCCAGCATCTTCTTTTCCTTGCCGAGGTCCTGGGCCTTCTTGGGGTTGTTCCAGACCTCGGGATCCTCGAGTTCGCCGTTGACTTCGTCGAGCCGTCCTACCTTGACATCGTAGTCAAAGATACCCCCGTAGATCTTCCGTCCGGGAACGGAGATCGGAGATAGCACCGGAAATGGCGTTGAGGCGTTCTGCTTCCATGATGTTCTGCGCTTTTCAAAACCTTGAATTATAGCGGATCGGGGGCTGTTCCCCCGCACCGGGCGGCGCGCGGCGGACAATTTCGAACGGTTCGCTTGCCGAACGGTCTACAGTTGCGGGTGCGGCATGGCAGACTTGCGGCAGGCCCGCGCCGGCGGGAGCCCGCCGGCCGCCTTCGAAATAGCCGTTCAGACATGGACAAGGATGGACGATAAGCACGCATGAAGCCAAGCAATCACGAGACGACCGAGACGACCAGAATCGAGAGGGCAAGGATGACCGGGACGACCGACACGACCGACACGACCAATGGCCGCCGCCGCCGCGCGCTCGGCCTGCTGGCCGCCGCGGCCGCGGCGTGCCTCGCGGCGGGCTGCGGCACCCTGGCCAGCGAGCCGGCGCCGGACGGCTACTACCGGGTGCAGAGCGGCGATACCCTGTACAGCGTGGCCCAGCGCCACAAGCGCTCGGTGCGCGACCTGACGCGCTGGAACCAGCTGCCCAGCGCCGACCGCATCGAGGTCGGCCAGTTGCTGCGCATCCGCCCGCCCGGCACCGCCAGCGCGGGTGGCAGCGCGGGCAGCGGCAGCGGCCCGGTGGCCGTGCGCGACACCCCGCGCGTGGACAGCAGCCCGCCGGCGCGCGCGCCGGCCACCAGCATCCGCCTGCAATGGCCGGCCGAGGGCCGCGTCACGGCGGGCTACGGGCCGCCCG
>NZ_AQPL01000053.1:0-2461 GCF_000395345.1 Cupriavidus sp. WS
CGGGCTACGGGCCGCCCGCCAGCAAGGGCCTGAGCATCGACACGCCGCCCGGCAGCGCGGTGCGCGCCGCCGCCGCGGGCAAGGCCATCCACGTGGGCAACCTGCGCGGCTACGGCATGCTGGTCATCATCAAGCACGACGACAACTGGCTGACGGTCTACGGCAACCTCGACAAGCCCTCGGTCAGCGAAGGCGCGCAGGTGTCCGGCGGCCAGGAGGTCGGGCGCATGGGCAGGTCCGACAGCGAGCTGCACTTCGAGGTGCGCAACAACGGCAAGCCGGTCGACCCGGCCGGGCTGCTGCCCGCGCGCGGCTGAGGCGGGCGCGGGCAGGGGCGGGCAGCGGCGGGCGCCGCCGCTACTGCGCGTGCTCGATCACCATCTGCACGCGCGTGACGCCGTTGAAGGTGTTGTTGTCCAGCCGGTAGGCCACCAGCGCGCTGGCGCCGAGCGAATCGGCGTGGTTGAACCAGATCGCGTCGAAGCGCTGGCTGCCGCGCCCGAGCTGCAGCTTGAGGTGCTTGCCCTTGAGCACGCTCTGGCGCAGCACGTCGAACTCGCCGCAGAAGGTCGGCGCGGGAAAGCCCTGGCCCCACACCTGCTGCTCGAGCAGCGCGACGAATTCCGGGCTGAAGCAGCCGTCCTCGATGTCGCCGTCGGTCTCGATCACGCGCGCGAGCTGCTCGTCGTCCAGCCATTCGCGTCCCACCGCCTCGAACGCTTCCGTGAACTCGCCGAAGGTGTCCGCGCGCAGCGTCAGGCCGGCCGCCATCGCGTGGCCGCCGAACTTGACCAGCAGGCCGGGATGGCGCTTGGACACCAGGTCCAGCGCGTCGCGCAGGTGGAAGCCGGGGATCGAGCGGCCCGAGCCCTTGATGGTGCCGTCGTCGCCGGGCGCGAAGGTGATGGTCGGCCGGTGGTATTTCTCCTTGAGCCGCGACGCCACGATGCCGATCACGCCCTGGTGCCAGGTATCGTTGAACACGCTCACGGTGAAGCGCGCGGCCGGGTCCAGCGCGCCCAGCGGGCCTTCCAGGATGCGCAGCGCTTCCTGCTGCATGCCGGCCTCGATGTCGCGGCGCTCGCGGTTCATGCCGTCGAGTTCCTGGGCGATTTCCCACGCGCGGCTGGCGTCGTCGGTGAGCAGGCATTCGATGCCGAGCGACATGTCGGCCAGCCGCCCGGCCGCGTTCAGGCGCGGGCCCACGCCGAAGCCGAGGTCGAAGGTGTTGGCGCGCGCGGCCTCGCGCCCGGCGGCGCGGAACAGCGCGGCCACGCCCGCGTGCATGCGCCCGGCGCGCATGCGCTTGAGGCCCTGCGCCACCAGGATGCGGTTGTTGCTGTCGAGCTTGACCACGTCGGCCACCGTGCCCAGCGCCACCAGGTCGAGCAGGGCGTCCAGGCGCGGCTGGGTCTGCGCGTCGAACGCGCCGCGGCGGCGCAGCTCGGCGCGCAGCGCCAGCAGCACGTAGAACATCACGCCCACGCCGGCCAGGTTCTTGCTCGGGAAGGCGCAGCCGGGCTGGTTGGGGTTGACGATCACCGCCGCGTCCGGCAGCTGCTCGCCGGGCAGGTGGTGGTCGGTCACCACCACGTCGATGCCGAGCGCGTTGGCCGCCGCCACGCCGTCCACGCTGGCGATGCCGTTGTCCACCGTGACGATCACGTCGGGCTGCTGCCGCGCGGCCAGCGCCACGATCTCCGGCGTCAGGCCGTAGCCGTACTCGAAGCGGTTCGGCACGATGTAGTCGACGCGCGCGCCCAGCATGCGCAGGCCGCGCACGCCCACCGCGCAGGCGGTGGCGCCGTCGCAGTCGTAGTCGGCCACGATCAGCAGCCGGCGGCCGGCGGCGATGGCGTCGGCCAGGTAGGTGGCGGCGTGGCCGATGCCTTTCATCGTGTCCGGCGGCATCAGCCCCGGCAGCTCGGTGGCGAGCTCGGCCGGCGCGCGCACGCCGCGCGCCGACAGGATGCGGGCCAGCGTGGGGTGCAGGCCGGCGCCTGCCAGCGTGCCGGCGTGTTCGGCGGAAAAGGAGCGGACGGCGATTCGGGTCATGTGGAGGCAGGCAGGAAAACGGGGTGAGGCGTTCGGGCGGTCAGTCGGCCGGGCGTTAGGTCATCCGGCCGTTCAGGCGGCATAGGCCAGGTCGGACAGCAGCGCGCGCCAGTCGCCGCGCGCGCCCAGGCCGCGCCAGAACTTGCGCAGGTCGGCGCGGCGCACGGTGAACTCGGCATAGTGGTTGTCGCCGGCCAGCACCAGCGTCAGGGCCGGCAGCGCGCCGCTCTCCAGCGCGGCCAGCGCCGGGGCGAACCAGTTGGCCTCGAGCGCGTGCATGCGCTCGATCCACAGGCCCCAGTCCTCGCCGATATGGGCTTCGGTGGCGTCGTCCAGCAGCGCCAGCGCGCTGTCGGCGGTCCCGGCCGCCGCGGCGTCGAAGCGCGGCGGCAGCGGCTGGCAGGCC
>NZ_AQPL01000054.1:0-37918 GCF_000395345.1 Cupriavidus sp. WS
GGCAGCGGCTGGCAGGCCGCGCCGCCCGCCAGCGCCAGCCCGCGCAGGAAGGCGTCGTCGCCGAGCACGGCGCCGGCCAGGCGCGGCACCGCCTGCAGCGTGCCGCCGCCGTGCAGCCAGACCGAATTGACGGCCGGCTTGCCGGCGGCCTCGCGGGCCTGGTTGACGCGGTGGTCGTGCCAGGTCATCTGGATCTCGTTCTGGACGCGGCGCCAGTCGCGCGCGCGCTCGCCGGCCTGCATCCACATGTCGATATTGCGCCCGCTGGCGCGCAGCGGGCTGGTGGCGACCAGCGGGCCGAACGCGGCCTCGGGCAGGTACCAGCGCGCCGGCTGCGGCGTTTCCAGCACGATGCCCGATTCCTCCAGCAGGCCGGCCACCGCCGCGTGCAGCGCCGCCGCCTCGTCGGCGCGCAGGCCCAGGTGGGCCGGATTCATCAGCACCAGGTGGTCGCGCGCGGCGTGGATGTGCACCGGCTGCAGGCAGGCCCAGGCCTGGCCGCCGCCGTTACCGTCGCCGCCGTCGTCCGGCAGGCCCGCGGCGGCGCGGTCGGCCAGCCGCATGAAGGGGGCGCTGGGCACGCGGGTGGTGTCCAGCCCGGCGCGCCCGGCCAGCCAGCGCTCGTGCGGCAGCGAGCGCAGGAAGGGATCGTCGTGCCGCTCGCGCGGGCCGGGGCTGGCGCGGGTCAGCAACTTTCCGAGCGCCGGCAACTCCAACTGGCGCAGCAGCGCCTCCAGCATGGCGTCGTTGCCGCCGCCGTCCGCGTCGGTCGCGGCGCCCGGCGGCACGGAAAAGGGCACAATCAGGGTCAGGTGCGTCATCATGATGGCCGAGATTGTAAACTTCCGGCTGGCGGGCGGCGGAAATATCGCCCGGACAGGCGTCGGCGGCAGCACCGCCGGCGGTGCCGGCGACGTGGCGCCGGCGTTTCTCCTCAACGACAGGGATCCTCTTGAACTTTCCGTACGAATGGCAGATCGGCTGGCGCTACACCCGCGCCAGCAAGCGCGCCAGCCGCAACACCTTCATTTCCTTCATCTCGATGATCTCCATGCTCGGCATCGCGCTGGGCGTGGCGGCGCTGATCGTGGTGCTGTCGGTCATGAACGGCTTCCAGAAAGAGGTGCGCGACCGCATGCTGTCGGTGCTCTCGCACATCGAGGTGGTCGGTCCGGGCGCGCTGCCCGACTGGCAGAAGACCGCCGCCGAGGCCGAGCGCAACAAGGAAGTGATCGGCGCGGCGCCCTATGTGGCGGCCCAGGCCATGCTGACCCGCGAGGAAGCCGTGCGCGGCGTGCTGCTGCGCGGCGTCGAGCCCGGCCAGGAGCCCAAGGTCTCCGACATCGGCAAGCAGTTCCGCGCCGGCAGCATGGACAGCCTGGCGCCCGGCAGCTTCGACATCGCGCTCGGCAACGAACTGGCCAACGCGATCGGCGTGCAGGTCGGCGACAAGGTCACGCTGGTGGTGCCACAGGGCACCATCACGCCGGCCGGCGTGCTGCCGCGGCTCAAGCAGTTCACCGTGACGGGCATCTTCTCGTCCGGCCATTTCGAGTTCGACAACGCGCTGGCGCTGATCAACCTGCAGGACGCCGAGACCCTGTTCCGGCTGGCCGGCCCGACCGGCGTGCGCCTCAAGCTGAGCGACATGCAGCGCGCGCCGCAGGTGGCCGACGAACTGGCCGGCACGCTCTCGGGCGAGCTCTACCTGCGCGACTGGTCCAAGCAGAACCGCAACTGGTTCGCCGCGGTGCAGACCGAGAAGCGCATGATGTTCATCATCCTCACGCTGATCATCGCGGTGGCGGCCTTCAACCTGGTGTCCACGCTGGTCATGACCGTGACCGACAAGCAGGCCGACATCGCCATCCTGCGCACGATGGGCGCGCAGCCGAGCTCCATCACCAAGATCTTCATCGTGCAGGGCGTGGCGATCGGTTTCATCGGCACGCTGGCCGGGGTGGCCGGCGGCGCGCTGATCGCCTGCAACATCGACGTGATCGTGCCCTTCATCGAGCGGCTGCTGCACGTGCAGTTCCTGCCGCGCGACATCTATTTCATCAGCGAACTGCCTTCGGACCCCCGCGTGAACGACATCGCCACCATCGGCATCCTCTCCTTCGTGCTGGCCACGCTGGCCACGCTCTACCCAAGCTGGCGCGCCGCCCGCGTCAACCCGGCGGAGGCGCTGCGCTATGAGTGAAGCCATGCTGCGCAGCGCCCCCGAAGGCACCGCCGCGTCCGTGCCGGCCGCGCCCGCCGGCACCCCGGTGCTGATGGCCGAGGGCCTGACCAAGCGCTTCCGCCAGGGCGGCCTCGACGTGACCGTGCTCAAGGGCGTGGACGTGCGCGTCGACGCCGGCGAGAAGGTGGCCATCGTCGGCGCGTCGGGCTCGGGCAAGAGCACGCTGCTCCATGTGCTGGGCGGGCTGGACAACCCGGACAGCGGCCGCGTCGCGCTCAAGGGCAAGCCGTTCACCGCGCTGCGCGAGAGCGAGCGCAATATCGCGCGCAACCGCGACCTGGGCTTCATCTACCAGTTCCACCACCTGCTGCCCGAGTTCACCGCGCTCGACAACGTGGCCATGCCGATGCGCATCCGCGGCCTGAAGCAGGGCGAGGCGCGCGCCGCGGCGCAGGCCGTGCTCGAGCGCGTGGGCCTGGGCGAGCGCGCCCAGCACCGCCCCGGCGAATTGTCCGGCGGCGAGCGCCAGCGCGTGGCGATCGCGCGCGCGCTGGTGGGCAGCCCGGCCTGCGTGCTGGCCGACGAGCCGACCGGCAACCTCGACGACCACACCGCGGGCGGCGTCTACGACCTGATGCTGGAACTGTCGCGCACGCTCGGCACCAGCTTCGTGATCGTGACCCACGACCTCGACCTCGCCAGCCGCTGCGACAGCGTGCTGCGCCTGCGCGACGGGCACCTGCACCGCGAGCGCTGAAGCGCGCAGGACGCCACCGCCCATGTGGATCGACACCCACTGCCATCTCGACGCCGCCGAGTTCGACGCCGACCGCGATGCCGTCGCGGCTGCCGCGGCCGCGGCCGGCGTGAGCGGCATCGTGCTGCCGGCGGTGGCGGTGTCGAATTTCGCCGCGGTGCGCGCGCTGGCGCGGCGCCACGCGGGCTGCGTCTACGCGCTCGGCATCCATCCGCTCTACACGCCCGGCGCCGGGCAGGCCGATCTCGATGCGCTGCGGCGCGAGGTGGCGGCCTCGCTGGACGATCCGCGCTTCGTCGGCATCGGCGAGATCGGCCTCGATTTCTTCGTGCCCGGGCTCGACGCGCAGCACCAGGCCTGGATCTACGGCGAGCAGCTCAAGCTCGCGCGCGAGTTCGACCTGCCGGTGCTGCTGCACGTGCGCAAGTCGCAGGACCAGGTGGCGGCGCAGCTGCGCCGCGCGGGCGTGCGCCAGGGCATCGCCCATGCGTTCAACGGCAGCCCGCAGCAGGCGCGCGGCTTCGTCGACCAGGGCCTGAAGCTGGGCTTCGGCGGCAACATGACCTTCAGCCGCGCGAAGCAGATCCGGCGCCTTGCGCAGGAACTGCCGCTCGAGGCCATCGTGCTGGAGACCGACGCGCCCGACATCGCGCCCGCCTGGCTGTCCGACGACCAGTTCGGCGAGCAGCACAAGGCGCGCAACACGCCCGCCGAAACGGCCGGCGTGGCGCGGGCGCTGGGCGAGCTGCGCGGCATCGGCGCGCCCGCGCTGGCGCAGGCGATGTGGCGCAACTCGGTGGCCGCGCTGCCGCGCCTGGCGGCATTCGAGGCCACCATGTTCCCGGCCGGCGCTTTGTCCGCCGACTCGTTCGCCGGCACGTCCACCGACAAGCCCGCCGACACAAACGGCAACCCTTCCGTTTCTTCCTGACAAGTTTTCCGCCGCGCGCCGGCCGTATAAACGGACCCTGGTGAATTCGTCCGGGAATCCGCATGCGTCTGGTCCTGATCGCCTTCGTGGCGGGAAGCTGGTGGCTGCAGCAGCAAGGCGCGCTGCCGGGCCGCGCGGCCGGCTGGGCGCTGGCGGCGGCGGGCCTGCTGGCGGCGCTGCTCGCGGTCCTGCTGCGCGCCCGGCATCCGGCCCGGGCGCGCGCGGCCCTGTGTGCGTTCTCCGCGCTGGCCGGCTTCGGCTGGTCGGCGTGGCGCGCGGACGCGCGGCTCGGCGAGCGGCTGGCGCCGGCGCTCGAAGGCATCGACCTCGTCGTGAGCGGCGTGGTCGCGGGACTGCCCGCGCCGGCTGCGCGCGGGCAGCGCTTCGAGTTTGCGCCCGATGCCGTGCCCGGGATTTCACGCGATACCGTGTCCTATCTCGCCTCCGATACCGCACCCGACGCCGCACCCGATGCGCCGGCCGGCGGCGCGCGCTCCGCGCCGCGCCTGCCGCCGCGCGTCGTGCTCGGCTGGGAGGACGCGCCGGACGGCCTGCTGCCGGGCCAGCGGCGCGTCTTCGCGCTGCGCCTGACGCGGCCGCGCGGGCTGGCCAACCCGCACGGCTTCGACTACGAATTCTGGCTGCTGGCGGCCGGGCTCGGCGCCACCGGCTACGTGCGCGCCGAGCGCGCACCGCCACGCGAGGCCGTGGGCGAGCGGCTGGAATGGCGCATCGCGCGCTGGCGCGCGCGCGTGCGCGAACACGTGCTCGCCAGCCTGCCCGCCGGCGCGCGCTTTGGCCCGGTGCTGGCGGCGCTGGTGGTGGGCGACCAGCGCGGCATCCAGCCGCGCGACTGGACCTTGTTCACGCGCACCGGCATCGGCCATCTGATCAGCATCTCGGGCCTGCACATCACCATGATCTCGGGCCTGTGCGGCGCGCTGGTCCACTGGCTGTGGCGGCATTCGCTAGGCCTGGGGCATTGGCTGCGCCGGCCCCTGCCACTGTGGTGGCCGGCGCGGCGCGCGGCGCTGGTGGCGGCGGTGCTGGCGGCGTTCGCCTACGGCCTGCTGGCGGGCATGCAGGTGCCGGCGCAGCGCACCGTGTCGATGCTGGCGGTGGCGGCGCTGGCGCTGTGGAGCGGGCGCGCGCCGCCGGCCTCGCTGGTGCTGGCGTGGGCCGCGTTCGCGGCGGTCGCGCTCGATCCGTGGGCGGTGCTGGCGCCCGGCTTCTGGCTGTCGTTCGGCGCGGTGGGCGTGATTTTCCTGGCTGCCGCCCGGCCGGCGCGCGGGCCGGGCGCCGCGCGCTGGCCGCGGCTGCGCCACGCGCTGGCGCAGGCCGCGCGCACGCAGTGGGTGGTGACGATCGGGCTGGTGCCGCTGACGCTGCTGCTGTTCGGGCAGGTCTCGGTGATCTCGCCGCTGGCCAACGCGGTGGCGATCCCGCTGGTCAGCCTGGTGGTCACGCCGCTGGCGCTGCTGGCCGCGGCCATGCCCGCGCCGCTGGCGGGCTGGCTGCTGGCGCCGGCCCATCTGCTGCTGGCGTGGCTGGCGGCCGCGCTGGAGGCGCTGGCGGCACCGCCGTGGGCGGTCTGGCAGGCGGCGCGCGCGGGGCCGCTGGCCGGCGCGCTGGCCACGTTCGGCGCGCTGCTGTTGCTGGCCCCGCTGCGCTGCGGGCTGCGCGCGCGCCTGCACGGCGTGGCGCTGCTGCTGCCGATGGTGGTGGCGGGGCGGCAGCCGGTCGCGCATGGCGAGTTCCGCGCCACGGCGCTCGACATCGGGCAGGGCACGGCGGTGCTGGTGGAGACGCGCTCGCGCGTGCTGCTGTACGACGCCGGGCCGGCCTACGGCTGGGGTGCCGGCGCGGCGCAGCCCGGCAACAGCGCCGGCGCGCGCGTGATCGTGCCGTACCTGCGCGGCGCCGGCGTGCACGCGCTCGACCGCCTGGTCATCAGCCATGAAGACGCCGACCATGCCGGCGGCGCGCGCGACGTGATGGCGGCGCTGCCGGTGCGCGACCTGCTGACCGCCGCGCCGGCCGGGCATCCGCTGCTGGCGCCGCCCGACGGCGTGGCGCCGCCGCCAGCGCGGCCATGCGCGGCGGGGCAGCGGTGGCAATGGGACGGCGTGGCATTCTCGATGCTGCATCCGCTGCCGGCGGCGGCGGGCAATACCGCGCTCGACAGCAATGCGCGCTCGTGCGTGCTCAAGGTGGCGGGCAGCGCGCGCAGCCTGCTGCTGACCGGCGACATTGGCCGGCGCGACGAGGCCGCCTTGCTGGCGCGCCTGCCGGCGCAGGACCTGCGCGCGGACTTCCTGCAGGCGCCGCATCACGGTAGCGGCACCTCGTCGGGCGCGTCGTTCCTGGCGGTGGTGTCGCCGGAGCTGGCGCTGTTCCAGCTCGGCTACCGCAACCGCTACCGGCATCCGCGCGCCGACGTGTGGGCACGCTATGCCTCGCGCGGGATCGCGCGCTACCGCAGCGACGAAACCGGCGCGGTCCAGCTCACGACGCGCGGCGCGGCCTACGTGCTGCGGGCTTACCGGCAGCACGAGCGGCGCTACTGGCGCGCGGCGCCGGCTGCGCCCGATCCTGGCGATCCTGCGCCCGAGCCCCCGCCTGGGGGCCGGCCTGAACCCCGGCCTGGACCCCCTTGACCCGGGCCGGCTCGGCCTGCGCGATGCGGCGCTCGCGCAGGTGCGCCTTGGCGCGCTGCAGGCCGGCGGAGACGATGTCGGCGCGCTCGAGCGCCACGCCGGCGGCGAGCACGTCGCCCAGCACCAGGTGGCAGATGCGCGAGGTCATCGGCGTGTAGACCTCGTTGTCTTCCTCCACGTCGGAGAACACGCAGACGTCGGCCAGCTTGGCCAGCGGCGAGCCGCTGTGCGTCAGCGCCAGCACGCTGGCGCCGCTGGCGCGCGCCAGCGTGGCGGCGGCCAGCATGTCCCAGGTGCGGCCGCTGTTGGACACCAGCACCGCCACGTCGCCGGGGCCCAGCAGCGCGGCCGACATGCTGAACACGTGCGAGTCCGAATACGCGGTGGTGGGAATGCCCAGGCGGAAAAACTTGTGCTGGATGTCCAGCGCGACGATGCCCGAGTTGCCGCAGCCGTAGAACTCGATGCGGTGCGCGGCGGCGAGCAGCTTGATGCCGTGCTCGATCTGGTCCGCCGAGAGCGCGTTGCGCACCGTCATCAGCGTGGCGATGGTGCGGTCGAACACCTTGCCGGCGATGTCGGCGGGACGGTCCTCGGCCTTGACGTCCTGGTGCACGAAGGGCGTGCCGCCGCCCACGTTCTGCGCGAACTGCAGCTTGAACTCGCGGAAGCCGTCGTAGCCGAGCGCGGCGCAGAAGCGCGCGATGGTCGGCTGCGACACGCCGGCGCGCTCGGCCAGTTCGGGCATGGACAGGCGGATCACGCTGGCGCCGTGGCGCGCCACGTAGTCGGCCAGGCGGCGTTCGGAGGGGCGGAGCGTGTCGTAGACGGCAAGGATTCGTTCGCGCATGTCGGCAGGCGGGTCTCTCGTGCCCGCGCGCGCCGGACATGGCTGCCGGGATCGCGCGGGCTTGGGGTTCGATTGGGAATGTAGATATTCTACAGAATTCGCGCTGAGATTCGTCCGGCACCGCGCTAGGGGATGGCTAGGGATTTCACCTATGGAGCCGGAATATGCCGTGCTTTCGCCGCTTTGTGATGTGCTGGCGGGGTGCGCGGCGAAAGTCTTTCGATATAATGTAGAAAATCTACACAAAAAAACGTTCACGGAACCACCGGACACACCATCAGGAACTCCCACGAATGTCGCAAGCCCTCCATTCCGAAGTGCAGGCCGTCACCGCGCGCGTGGCCGCGCGCAGCCAGCGCAGCCGCGCCGCTTACCTGGCGCGCTGCGAGCGCGCCCAGCGGGAGCTGGGGCCGCTGCGCGGGCTGTCCTGCGCCAACCTGGCGCACGGCCTCGCGGCGCTGCCCGCGCATGACAAGCTCAAGCTGCGCGTCGAGCATGCCGCCAACCTGGGCATCGTCACGGCCTACAACGACATGCTGTCGGCCCACCAGCCCTACGAGCGCTATCCCGGCGTGATCCGCGAGGCCGCGCGCGCGGTGGGCGCGGTGGCGCAGGTGGCGGGCGGCGTGCCGGCGATGTGCGACGGCATCACGCAGGGCAACCCGGGCATGGAGCTGTCGCTGTTCTCGCGCGACGCGATCGCGATGGCCACGGCCGTATCGCTGTCGCACAACACCTTCGACGCCGCGGTGATGCTCGGCGTGTGCGACAAGATCGTGCCGGGACTGCTGATGGGCGCGCTCCAGTTCGGCCACCTGCCAGTGGTGTTCGTGCCGGCCGGGCCGATGGCCACGGGCCTGTCGAACAAGGAAAAGGCGCGCGTGCGCCAGCTCTACGCGACCGGGCAGGTCGGCCGCGAGGCGCTGCTGGAAGCGGAATGCGAGGCCTATCACGGCGCCGGCACCTGCACCTTCTACGGCACCGCCAACAGCAACCAGTTCCTGATGGAGATCATGGGCCTGCACATGCCGGGCGCGGCCTTCGTCCATCCCGACAGCGGCCTGCGCGACGCGCTCACCGCGGCCGCCGCGCAGCGCGCGCTGGCGCTCTCCGCGCGCGGCCCGGACTACCTGCCGCTGGCGCGCATCGTCGACGAGCGCGCCGTGGTCAACGCCATCGTCGGCCTGCTGGCCACCGGCGGCTCGACCAACCACACCATCCACCTGGTGGCGATGGCGCGCGCGGCCGGGATCGTGATCGACTGGGACGATTTCGACCGCCTGTCGCGCATCACGCCGCTGCTGGCGCGGGTCTATCCGAACGGCTCGGCCGACGTCAACCATTTCCACGCCGCCGGCGGCGTGGCCTACGTGATCGGCCAGCTGCTCGAAGCCGGGCTGCTGCACGAAGACGTGGAGACCGTGGCCGGGCGCGGACTGGCGCGCTACACGCAGGAGCCGGTCATGACCGGCGGCGCGCTGCGCTGGCGCGACGGCCCCGCCGCCAGCGGCGACGCCGCGGTGCTGGCCAGCGCGGCCGCGCCGTTCTCGCCCGAGGGCGGGCTGCGCCTGCTGCGCGGCAATCTCGGCCGCGGCATGATCAAGGTCTCGGCGGTGGCGCCGGAGCACCGCGTGGTGGAGGCGCCGGCGCGCGTGTTCGATTCGCAGGAAGGCCTGCAGGCCGCCTTCGAGGCGGGCGAGCTGACCGGCGACGTGGTCGCGGTGGTGCGCTTCCAGGGCCCCAACGCCAACGGCATGCCGGAGCTGCACCGCCTCACGCCGGTGCTCGGCTCGCTGCAGGACGCCGGCCACAAGGTGGCGCTGGTGACGGACGGCCGCATGTCGGGCGCGTCCGGCAAGGTGCCGGCCGTGATTCATGTGGGCCCGGAAGCACTTGCGGGCGGCCCGCTGGCGCGCGTGCGCGACGGCGACCGCATCCGCGTGGACGCCGTGGCCGGCACGTTGGAATGGCTCGGCGGCGCGGATGGCGCGTCCGGCCTCGCGGCGCGCGCGCTGGCGCCGTCGCCCGACGACGACTTCGCCCGCTTCAGCGTCGGCCGCGGCCTGTTCGGCCTGTTCCGCCGCCACGCGCGCACCGCGGAGGAGGGCGGCAGCGCGCTCGACCTGTCCGAGGCCGACGCGCCCGGCGCTGTCCAAACCGCCGCGGCCGTCGCACAATAGTCCGCGCCCCCAAGGCCGCTTTCCTCTTTTTTGTGGCCTTGCCCGCCGCCTGGCGGGCAAGGCAGCCCCGAGCCGGTGCATGCCAGGTCCTGGCATGGCTGCATGGCCGCGCGGTTCGCCAGGAACCGCCCGGCGCGGCGCGGGGACTACCGACAAGGATGGGACAACCATCCGAACACGATCGCTGGAGCAGACATGATCTACATCCTGATGGGCGTTTCCGGCAGCGGCAAGACCACGGTCGGCCAGTTGCTGGCCAAGACCCTGCATTGCGGCTTCCATGACGCCGACGAATTCCACAGCGCGGCCAACAAGGAGAAGATGCACAACGGCATCCCGCTGACCGACGAAGACCGCTGGCCCTGGCTGGGCGCGCTGCGCGCGGCCATCGACACGGCCCGCGCCGAGGGCCGCACCCATGTGTTTACCTGCTCCGCGCTGCGCCAGGCCTACCGCGACCGCCTGACCCCGCCCGACGGCGGCGTGACCTTCGTCTACATGAAGGGCGACGCCGCCGTGATCGGCGGGCGCCTGTCCGGGCGCAGCGACCATTTCTTCAACCCGGCCCTGCTGCAGAGCCAGTTCGACACGCTGGAGGAACCGCGCGACGCGCTGGTGCTCGACATCCGGCAGCCGCCCGAGGCGCTGGTGCAGCGCATCCTGGCCGAAGTCCCCGCCACCGCCGCGGCACGCTGAGCCCTCGCCGGCCTCCGCGGGCGCTTTTGCGCCGCGCACGCGCGGGCTGGCAGACATCTTGCTACATTCCCTTGCGATGGCGCGAACGCCTGCCGCTTGCGGCTTTCGCGGTCATGGGTATCATCCCAGTTAGGACAGCACTTCGACGCATGGCCCGCGGCCTTGACCGCCGGGCCCCGGGTGGTGGCCTCGAAATGCTGTGCCGGGAAGAACAAGCCAATCAAAACGGGATCGCCGGCAGGCTGAGCGGCGCCCAAATCATGGGGGAACGGCCATCATGGCGGCGCGGTTTTTCGACGAGATGCTCGATTGGCAAGATGGCGTGGCGGCAGCAATCCACGCGGGGCAGGCCCTGCCGGCAGGCGCGGTGCGCGCGCACTACAAGCAGTTTGCAGAGTGGCTGGCGCGGCAGTCCGAAGGGACGATGGGCAACAAGCGCGCGGAAGCGGACCTGATCTTCCGGCGCGTGGGCATCACCTTCGCCGTCTACGGCGACAAGGACGAGTCCAACAGCGGCACCGAGCGGACCATCCCGTTCGACGTGATTCCGCGGATCTTCCCGGCCAGCGAGTGGGCCACGCTGGAGCGCGGCCTGCGCCAGCGCGTGTCGGCGCTGAACCGCTTCATCCACGACATCTACCACGGCCAGGACATCATCCGCGCGGGCGTGATCCCGCCCGACCAGATCTACAACAACGCCCAGTACCGGCCCGAGATGCTCGGCATCGACGTGCCGCGCGACATCTACGCCCACGTGGCCGGCATCGACGTGGTGCGCGCGGGCGAGGGCGAGTTCTACGTGCTGGAAGACAACCTGCGCGTGCCCTCCGGCGTGTCCTACATGCTGGAAAACCGCAAGATGATGATGCGGCTGTTCCCGGACCTGTTCGCGCGCAACCGCGTGGCGCCGGTGGCCCACTATCCCGACCTGCTGCTCGACATGCTGCGCAGCGTGTCGCCGCAGAGCATCGCCGACCCGACCGTGGTGGTGCTCACGCCCGGCATGTACAACTCCGCCTATTTCGAGCATGCGTTCCTGGCCCAGCAGATGGGCGTGGAGCTGGTCGAGGGCAGCGACCTGTTCGTGCAGGACGAGCATCTCTACATGCGCACCACGCAGGGGCCGCAGCGCATCGACGTGATCTACCGCCGCGTCGACGACGACTTCCTCGACCCGCTGGTGTTCCGCCCCGACTCCACGCTCGGCGCGGCCGGGCTGCTGTCGGTCTACCGCGCCGGCAACGTGACCATCTGCAACGCCATCGGCACCGGCGTGGCCGACGACAAGTCGATCTACCCGTACGTGCCGGACATGATCCGCTTCTACCTGGGCGAGGAAGCCATCCTCAACAACGTGCCGACCTACATGTGCCGGCGCCCCGACGACCTGCAATACGTGCTCGACCACATGGACCAGCTGGTGGTCAAGGAAACCCACGGCGCCGGCGGCTACGGCATGCTGGTGGGCCCGGCCGCCACGCGCGCGGAGATCGACACCTTCCGCGAGGTGGTGCGCTCGCGCCCCGAGCAGTACATCGCCCAGCCCACGCTGGCGCTGTCGACCTGCCCGACCTACGTGGAGTCCGGCATCGCGCCGCGCCACATCGACCTGCGGCCGTTCGTGCTGTCCGGCAAGGACGTGCGCATGGTGCCCGGCGGGCTCACGCGCGTGGCGCTGCGCGAGGGCTCGCTGGTGGTCAATTCGTCGCAGGGTGGCGGCACCAAGGACACCTGGGTGCTGGAGCGCTGAGCGCCGCGCGCAACGAATGCTTGAGATGACCCGCGCCGCCGCCGCTGCCAGCGCGGCCGGCGCGGACGAACCGCGCAGTACGAGGGGACCGACCATGCTAAGCCGCACCGCCGACCATCTGTTCTGGATGGCGCGCTATACCGAACGCGCGGAGAACACCGCGCGCATGCTCGACGTGAATTACCAGACTTCGCTGCTGCCGCAATCGGCGGAGGTGGCGGAGCAGGGCTGGTGGGCGATGCTCGACATTTCCGAGCTGACCACCGTGTTCGACCACAAGTACGGCCTGCTCACGCGCGACGACGTGATCGACTTCATGGTGCGCGACATGACCAACGCGTCGTCGATTATGAGCTGCCTGCGCGCGGCGCGCGAGAACGCGCGCGCGGTGCGCGGCTCGCTCACCACCGAGGTGTGGGAGACCATCAACACCACCTGGCTGGAAGTGCAGCGCATGATCGCCGACGGCGTGCTGCGCGAGGACCCGGCGCAGTTCTTCGAGTGGGTCAAGTTCCGCTCGCACCTGGCGCGCGGCGTGCAGTTCGGCACCATGCTCAAGGACGACGCCTTCCACTTCATGCGGCTGGGCACCTTCCTCGAGCGCGCCGACAACACCGCGCGCATTCTCGACGTGAAGTTCCAGGCCAGCACCGTGGACGACAGCGACCCCAATCGCGACGCCAACGACTTCTATCACTGGGCGGCGGTGCTGCGCTCGGTGTCGGGCTTCGAGGTCTACCGCAAGATCTACCGCACGGTGATCACGCCCGAGCGCGTGGCCGAGCTGCTGGTGCTGCGCCCGGACATGCCGCGCTCGCTGGTGTCGAGCATGGACGAGGTGGTGTCGATCCTGGCGCTGGTGGGCAACCAGCATTCGTCGGAGACCGAGCGGCAGGCTGGTAAACTCCATGCCGACTTGAAATACGCGCGCATCGACGACATCTTCGCCGTCGGCCTGCACGCCTACCTGACCAGTTTCCTGGAGCGCATCGGCGACCTCGGCAATGGCATCAGCCGGGATTTCCTCGTGCCGCTGCTGGCTGCCTGAACTCCGTGGTGGTCGCGCCGGCCTCGCCACATCGTGAAATACAAGATCCGCCACAAGACCGTCTACCGCTACGCCGAGCCGCCGCGCCGCAGCGTGCACGAGCTGCGCCTGGCGCCGCGCTCGGGCCCGCTGCAGACCGTGCGGCAGTGGCAGGTGTCGGCGCCGGGCAGCCTGTCGGAGGCGCGCGACGGCTTCGGCAACATCGTGCACAGCTTTACCGTGGCCGGCCCGGCGCATACGCTGGTGATCGAGGCCAGCGGCGTGGTGGAAGTGACGCCGCCCGCGGCCGGCGGCGCGCCGCTGTTCTGCGATGCGCCGCCGGCCGGCGAGGCGCGCGTGTCGCCGCTGTACTACCTGGGCGGCACGCCGCTGACCGCGGCGCCGCCGGAGATGGTCCGCTTTGCCGCGCCTTACCTCGCGGCCGGGCATGAGGTGCCCGCGCTGCTGGCGCTGGCCGACGGCATCGCGCGGCGCGTGCGCTACGCGCCGGACAGCACCGACGTGGGCACCTCGGCCGGCGAGGCGTTCGCGCTCGGCAGCGGCGTGTGCCAGGACCAGGCCCAGGTGATGGTGGCGTGCTGCCGCGCGCTGGGCGTGCCGGCGCGCTACGTCAGCGGCTATTTCTACGACCCGGCCGCGGCGGCGCTGGCCGGCCATGCCTGGGCCGACATCTGCGTGGATGCGGACAAGGAACTGTGGTGCAGCGTCGACGTGACGCACCGCTGCCTGAGCGACGCGCGCCACGTGCGCCTGGCGGTGGGGCGCGACTACCGCATGGCCGCGCCGGTGCGCGGCGTGCGCCACGGCGGCAGCGGCGAGCAGATGGCGGTGGAGATCGCCATTGCACCGCAGCGGTGAATGCGGTGGTGCGTGGCGCACCACTGGTGGGCGCGCGCGCCGGTTCCGCGCGCGGGGCCGCGGCGCTAGAATGCTGCATTCGTTGATGTGGCCTCGGTGCGCCCCTGATGCCGGCGGCGCGCCGGCGCCGGACATGCACCATAACAAGACAAGATCATGACGTATTGTGTTGCCATGCGGCTCGACGCCGGCCTGGTGTTCCTCTCCGACTCCCGCACCAACGCCGGCGTCGACGCGATCTCCAGCGCGCGCAAGATGACCGTGTTCGAGGAACCCGGCGACCGCGTCATGGTGCTGCTCACCGCCGGCAACCTGGCCATCAGCCAGTCGGTGCGGCAGGTGCTGGCCGAAGGGCGCGACGAGAAGCGCTCGCTGTGGACCGCGCGCGACATGTTCGAGGCCGCCACCATCGTCGGCGACGCGGTGCGCCAGGTGCACAAGCACGATGCCCACGCGCTGCGCGAGGCCGGCATCGAGTTCAACGTGAGCCTGATCTTCGGCGGCCAGATCCGCGGCGAGCGGGTGCGCCTGTTCAATGTGTACGCGGCCGGCAACTTCGTCGAGGCCACGCCCGAGAACTGCTACTTCCAGATCGGCGAGGCCAAGTACGGCAAGCCGATCATCGACCGCGTGGTGGAGCCGTCGCTGCCGCTGGGCGAGGCCGCCAAGTGCGCGCTGATCTCGATGGACTCCACGCTCAAGTCGAACATCTCGGTGGGGCTGCCGCTGGACCTGCTGGTCTACGAGGCCGACTCGCTGCGCGTGAGCCGCTTCGTCAACATCGACGAGAAGAACGCCTATTTCCGCATGATCCGCGACACCTGGGGCCAGCGCCTGCGCCAGGTCTTCGGCGAGATCCACGACCCGGAATGGGATGCCGCGGCGCCGGCCGAATTCCCGCTGGCGCGCCAGGGCGAGGCCGACCGCTGGGGCCAGCCGGTGCGCGCCAAGCGCGAGCGCAGCGGCGGGCGCGGCTGAAGGCGCCGGCCAGGGCGCGGCCAGGGTGAGGTGAGGGGCAAGCGGCGCATGCGCCGCAGCGCGCCGCGGGCACGAAGGGCGGGCGCGCGGAGGGGGCAGGTGAAGGTCCGCTTGTCACAAATGCGGCGGTGCAGCAGGCAGCCGCTCATGTATAATCCCGATTTCCCCGGCAAGCTCGGTTTATGACCAAATTCGTCTTCGTCACCGGTGGCGTCGTCTCTTCTCTCGGCAAGGGCATCGCTGCTGCTTCGCTCGCGGCCATTCTCGAGTCGCGCGGCCTCAAAGTCACCCTCCTCAAGCTAGATCCCTACATCAACGTCGACCCCGGCACGATGAGCCCCTTCCAGCATGGCGAGGTGTTCGTCACGGAAGACGGCGCGGAAACCGACCTCGATCTCGGCCACTACGAGCGTTTCGTCTCGGCCAAGATGCGCAAGTCGAACAACTTCACCACGGGCCAGATCTACGAGTCGGTGATCCGCAAGGAGCGCCGCGGCGAATACCTCGGCAAGACCGTGCAGGTGATCCCGCACATCACCAACGAGATCCAGGCCTTCATCGAGCGCGGCGCGGCCGCCTCGCACGGCGGCAAGGCCGACGTGGCGCTGGTGGAGATCGGCGGCACCGTGGGCGACATCGAATCGCTGCCGTTCCTGGAAGCGGCGCGTCAGATGAGCCTGCGCATGGGCCGCAACCACGCCGCCTTCGTGCACCTGACGCTGGTGCCGTTCATCGCCAGCGCCGGCGAGCTCAAGACCAAGCCGACCCAGCACTCGGTGCAGAAGCTGCGCGAGATCGGCATCTCGCCGACCGCGCTGCTGTGCCGCGCCGACCGCCCGATCCCCGACGACGAGCGCGCCAAGATCTCGCTGTTCGCCAACATCCCGCAGGAAGCCGTGATCTCGGTGTGGGACGTGGACAGCATCTACAAGATCCCGCAGATGCTCAACGAGCAGGGCCTCGACCGCCTGATCTGCGAGGAACTGCGCCTCGACCCGAAGCCGGCCGATCTCTCCATGTGGCAGCGCCTGGTCAATGCCCAGGAAAACCCGCAGCACGAGATCACCATCGGCATGGTCGGCAAGTACGTCGACCTGACCGAGTCCTACAAGTCGCTGATCGAGGCGCTGCGCCACGCCGGCATGCACACCGCCACCCGCGTGAACATCGAGTACATCGATTCCGAGGAGCTCGAGTCGGGCCATCTGGAAGTGCTCGCGCCGCTGGACGCCATCCTGGTGCCGGGCGGCTTCGGCAAGCGCGGCACGGAAGGCAAGATCCGCGCGATCCAGTACGCCCGCGAGAACAAGGTGCCGTACCTCGGCATCTGCCTGGGCATGCAGTTGGCCGTGATCGAGTTCGCCCGCCACGTGGCCGGCATGACCGACGCCAACTCGACCGAATTCAACCTCGAGACCGAGCACCCGGTGGTGGCGCTCATCACCGAGTGGGTGGACCGCGAAGGCAAGGTCGAGCAGCGCTCGGCCGACTCCGACCTGGGCGGCACCATGCGCCTGGGCGCGCAGCGCGTGCCGGTCAGGGCCGACACCAAGGCCGGCCAGATCTACGGCGCCGAGGTCAACGAGCGCCATCGCCACCGCTACGAGGTCAACAACCACTACGTGCCCACGCTGGAAAAGGCGGGCATGGTGATCTCGGCGCGCACCCCGACCGAGGACCTGCCCGAGATGATGGAGCTGCCCGACAGCCTGCATCCGTGGTTCGTCGGCGTGCAGTTCCACCCGGAATTCACCTCCACCCCGCGTGACGGCCATCCGCTGTTCAAGGCCTACGTGGAAGCGGCGCTGGCCAGCCAGAAGAGCAAGGCGGCCTGAGGGCCCGGCACCGCGCAAGCAGGAGACTAGTAGCGATGAAACTCTGCGGCTTCGAGGCTGGCCTGGACCAGCCCTTCTTCCTGATCGCCGGCCCGTGCGTGATCGAGTCCGAGCAGATGGCGCTGGATACCGCCGGCGAGCTCAAGGCGATCACCGGCGCGCTCGGCATCCCGTTCATCTACAAGTCCTCGTTCGACAAGGCCAACCGCTCGTCGGGCAAGAGCTTCCGCGGGCTGGGCATGGAAAAGGGCCTGGAGATCCTGGCCACGGTCAAGCGCGAGATCGGCGTGCCGGTGCTCACCGACATCCACGAGATCGACGAGATCAAGCCGGTCTCGGCCGTGGTCGACGTGCTGCAGACGCCGGCCTTCCTGTGCCGGCAGACCGATTTCATCCGCGCCTGCGCGCAGAGCGGCCGCCCCGTCAACATCAAGAAGGGGCAGTTCCTGGCGCCGCACGACATGAAGAACGTCATCGACAAGGCCCGCGACGCCGCGCGCGAGGCGGGCCTGCCCGAGGACAGCTTCATGGCCTGCGAGCGCGGCGTCTCGTTCGGCTACAACAACCTGGTCTCGGACATGCGCTCGCTGGCGATCATGCGCGAGACCGGCGCCCCGGTGGTGTTCGACGCCACCCACTCGGTGCAGCTGCCGGGCGGGCAGGGCACCAGCTCGGGCGGCCAGCGCGAGTTCGTGCCGGTGCTGGCGCGCGCCGCGGTGGCGGTCGGCATCGCCGGCCTGTTCATGGAAACGCACCCGGACCCGAGCAAGGCCATGTCCGACGGCCCCAACGCGGTGCCGCTGTCGCGCATGAAGGAACTTCTGTCGGTGCTCCGGGACCTCGACGCGCTGACCAAGCGCGCCGGTTTCCTGGAAGACAACTTCGGCTGGCCGGCCTGCGCCTGAGCCCGCCGGCCTGCCGCGCCGCCGGGGGCGTCCGCTGACGGAAGCTCCCGGCCGGTGACGGATCGTATCGAAAGACAATACAAAAACTTCGGAGACACGCATGCCCGCCGGCTATATCATCGCCTACGTCGATGTGACCGATCCCCAGCAGTACGAGCAGTACAAGGTGCTGTCGAGCAAGGCCATCGCGGCGCACGGCGCTGAGATCCTGGTGCGCGGCGGCAAGACCGAGCAGCTCGAGGGCGAATTGGCGCCGAGCCGCGTCGTGGTGCTGAAATTCCCCGATTACGAGGCCGCGAAGGTGTTCTATGCCTCCGAGGAATACGGTGCCGCGCGCGCCGCGCGCGAGCATGCCGCGAAGATGAACATGATCGTGGTGGAAGGCGCCTGACATATTGGTCGGGCATCATCCGCGCTGATCCCGGTCAGCAGCAAGATTCAAAACAGTCAGAGAGGAATTCATGAGTGCAATCGTAGATATCATCGGTCGCGAAGTTCTCGACTCGCGCGGCAACCCGACGGTCGAGTGCGACGTCCTGCTGGAATCCGGCGTGATGGGCCGCGCGGCGGTGCCGTCGGGCGCGTCCACCGGCTCGCGCGAAGCCATCGAGCTGCGCGACGGCGACAAGTCGCGCTACCTGGGCAAGGGCGTGCTGAAGGCGGTCGAGCACATCAACACCGAGATCTCCGAAGCCATCATGGGCCTGGACGCTTCCGAGCAGGCCTTCCTGGACCGCACCCTGATCGACCTCGACGGCACCGACAACAAGAGCCGCCTGGGCGCCAACGCCACGCTGGCCGTGTCGATGGCGGTGGCGCGCGCCGCCGCCGAGGAAGCCGGCCTGCCGCTGTACCGCTACTTCGGCGGCTCGGGCGCGATGCAGATGCCGGTGCCGATGATGAACATCGTCAACGGCGGCGCGCACGCCAACAACAGCCTGGACATCCAGGAATTCATGATCATGCCGGTGTCGCAGACCAGCTTCCGCGAAGCCCTGCGCTGCGGCGCCGAGGTGTTCCACGCGCTCAAGAAGATCCTGGCCGACAAGGGCATGTCCACCGCGGTCGGCGACGAAGGCGGCTTCGCGCCGAACTTCGCTTCCAACGAGGAATGCCTGAACGCCATCGTGCAGGCCGTCGAGAAGGCCGGCTACCGCGTCGGCGAAGACGTGCTGCTGGCGCTGGACTGCGCCGCCAGCGAGTTCTTCCGCGAAGGCGAGGACCTGTACCACCTGGACGGCGAAGGCCTCAAGCTGACCTCGACCCAGTTCGCCGACTACCTGGCCAACCTGTGCGACAAGTTCCCGATCGTGTCGATCGAGGACGGCATGGCCGAAGGCGACTGGGAAGGCTGGAAGACGCTGACCGACAAGCTCGGCAAGCGCGTGCAGCTGGTGGGCGACGACCTGTTCGTCACCAACACCAAGATCCTCAAGGAAGGCATCGAGAAGGGCATCGGCAACTCGATCCTGATCAAGATCAACCAGATCGGCACGCTGACCGAGACCTTCGCCGCCATCGAGATGGCCAAGCGCGCCGGCTACACCGCCGTGATCTCGCACCGCTCGGGCGAGACCGAGGACAACACCATCGCCGACATCGCGGTGGGCACCAACGCCGGCCAGATCAAGACCGGCTCGCTGTCGCGCTCGGACCGCATCTCGAAGTACAACCAACTGCTGCGCATCGAGGAAGACCTCGGCGACATCGCCAGCTACCCGGGCAAGAGCGCCTTCTATAATCTGCGCTAAGCCCGCGTCATGCGCCGGCCGCGGATAACCCTCATCGCGGCCGGCGCCGACGGCCCCGACCTCTTCTGCAAAGCGCCGGAATCCCTATGCGCCTGATCTCGCTGCTGCTGTTCGTGCTGTTGCTCGCCATTCAGTACCCGCTGTGGCTGGGCAAGGGCGGCTGGCTGCGCGTGTGGGACATGGACAAGCAGGTGCAGGAGCAGAGCGCGCGCAACCAAGCGCTCAAGCTGCGCAACGCCAAGCTGGAAGGGGAAGTGAAGGACCTGCAGGATGGCACCGGCGCCATCGAGGAGCGTGCCCGCTACGAGCTGGGCATGGTCAGGGACGGCGAGGTGTTCGTGCAGTTCGTGGCGCCCGCGCCCAAGGTCAGCGCCACGCCGCCGCTGCCCCCGCCGCCGAATTCGCCGGCCGGCGGCAGCCACTAGCACCGGCGCCGCGCATGGCGCCCGCCGCGGGTGCTGTCATGCCGCCGGCGGGATTCGCCGGTCCGGCGATTCCCCGTTTTTCCCTCGTTTTCCCTCCCGTTTTCCCCGAATTGCAGCTACCTGTCGCGGCTCGCATTGCCGTGGCGGGCGGCGTCTCGTCCACGCGCGCCGGCGTCTTGCCGCCTCATTGCTGCCGCCCCATTACCACCAGTACGGATAACCGCCCCAACCCCAGCCCGGATAACCATATCCGCTGCTGAAGCCGACGCCGCCGCCCCAGTGGCGCCCGCCCCAGCCGCCGTAATACAGGTTCCAGCTCGGCGACGGGTAGGCGTAATAGGAATAGGCGCGCGCGTAGGCCTCGGCCTGCTGCTGGCGCGCGATGGCGGCGTCCTGCTCGCGCAGGATGTCGCGGTTCAGCGTGCCCAGCTTCTGGCTTTCCTCGGGGGTGATCGGCGCGGGCGGGATGCTGTTGGGCACCAGCCGCGCGGTCGGCGGCGAGCCGTTGATGTCGCGCGGCAGCCCGGCGCAGCCGCCCAGCAGCGCGGCGCCGAGCAGCAGCATGCCAAGCGCGCCCGGCAGGCGCCGCGCCACGGCGGCAGGCGCGTTCGGAGACGGGTTCGGAGACGGGTTCGGAGACAAAGCGGACATGATATTTCCCCTGGCTCTGGTGGGTCACTGACGCTTGGACCCCGGCGTACCGGGCAAAGGTTCCGCCGGGCCCGGCCGCCGCCCGCCGCTCAGTGCTGCTGGCTGGCGCCGTCGCCGGCGCCGGTGGCCACCGGCACCGGCGTGAACAACTGGGCGCAGTCGACCGGGTCGAAATGATATTGCTGGCCGCAGAAATCGCAGTGGATCTCCACGTTGCCGCGCTCCTCCAGGATGCTCTCGATCTCGGCGCGGCCCAGGTTCTGCAGCATGCCGGCCACCTTGGGGCGCGAGCACGAGCAGTGGAAATGCGGGCCGAGCGGCTCGAACACGCGCACGCCGGCGGCCTGCAGGTCTTCCCAGAACAGGCGGCGCAGCAGCGTGTCGGGGGTCTCGGCCAGCAGCTCGCCGGCCTTGAGCGTGGCGCCGAGCTGGCAGGCGCGGTCCCAGGTGTCGAGGTCCTGCGCGCGGGCGCTCTCGGCCAGCGGCGCGCCGGTCTCGCCGACCTGCGCCGGGGCGCGGCCGGCGTGGCCTTCCAGGGTGCCGCCGTAGCTCGGCAGCTTCTGCAGCAGCATGCCGGCGGCGACCTGGTCGTCGGCGGCCAGCCACAGGCGCGTGTCGAGCTGCTCGGACGAGCGCATGTAGTGCTCGAGCACCGCGGCCATCGAGTCGAACGCGCCATGCGCGTCGGCCAGCGGCACGATGCTCTGGTAGGCCTGCTGGCCCGGCAGCTTGTCCTGCGGGTCCAGCGTGATGGCGAAGCGGCCGCCGCCGCGCACGTTGACCAGGTCGGCCAGCGTGGCGTCGTCGGCCACCTGCGCGCCCTCGGCCAGCTTGGCGGTGGCGCGCATCGACAGATCGGACAGGCATTCCACCACCAGCATGCGCACCGGGCCGTCGCCGTGCACCTGCATCACCAGCGCGCCGTTGAACTTCAGGTTGGCGGTGAGCAGGGCGGCCGCGGACATCATCTCGCCCAGCAGCCGGCGGACCGGCGCGGGATATTGATTGCGGCGCAGCACATCCTGCCAGGTGGCGCGCATGCGCACCAGTTCGCCGCGCACGGGGGCCGCGTCGAACAGGAATTTCTGCAGGATGTCGGGGGAGGTGGAGTCAGTCACGATGGTCCGTCGGTAGATCGGCGCGGGCGCGGTTCCTGGCCGGCGCCCTGGTCGATGCGTGTTAGTCGATGCGTTTCAGCTGCGTCTTGTACATGGCCTGGCGCGTGGCGTAGGTCTCGGCGTTGCGGTACAGGTTGGCCACGTCCTGCTCGGTGAGCTCGCGCACCACCTTGGCCGGCGCGCCCAGGATCAGCGAGCGGTCCGGGAACACCTTGCCCTCCGTGACCACCGCGCCGGCGCCGACCAGGCATTCCTTGCCGATCACCGCGCGGTTCAGGATCACCGCCTGGATGCCGATCAGCGAGCCTTCGCCCACGGTGCAGCCGTGCAGCATGGCCTGGTGGCCGATCGACACCTTGTCGCCGATGGTCAGCGGGCAGCCCGGGTCGGTATGGAGCACGGTGCCTTCCTGCACGTTGCTGGACTCGCCCACCACGATCGGCTCGTTGTCGCCGCGGATCACCACGCCCGGCCACGCGCTCGCGCGCGCCTTGAGCGTCACGTTGCCGATGATGGTGGCCTCCGGCGCGACGTAGGCATCCGGATCGATGGTCGGGGCGGTGTCGCCGAGCTGGTAAAGCGCCATGAAGTCTCCTGCACAAGTGCGTATGGGTATATGGGGTTTGCCGCCGGGCTTTAAAGGTTCGCGGGAGGGCGGCGGCGGGGACGCGCGATGTGGCGGATGCCGGCCGCGCCGAGCGCCGGCCCTACAATGGCGGCAACCCGGATTTTACGCTGATGGCAGCCAACCTGAACGACACCCCCCGCGCGGCCGAGCCCGCTTTCCCGGACGCCGCCGCCGCGGCCACCCCCGGCCTGCCGGATTTCACCGGCCTGTCGCTGCGCCGGCAGGCGCTGGCCATCCTGTGCCTGCGCGACGCCCGGCAGAAGGCGGCGGCCACGCGCCGCATGCGCCAGGCCGCCGCGGGCATGGCGCCGGAAGCACTCGGCGCCGGCGAAACCCTCACGGCCACGCTGCCGCTGCCGGGCCGCCCCGAGCGGCCGGAACTGGTGGCGCCGCAGCGCGTGGAGCGGCGCCGCTCGATCCATACGCCGGCCGGGCGGGCCGCCATGATCCACGCGCTGGCGCACATCGAGTTCAACGCCATCAACCTCGCGCTCGACGCCCTCTGGCGCTTCGGCGGCATGCCGGCCGGGTTCTACCTCGACTGGCTGCGCGTGGCCGACGAGGAGGCGCTGCACTTCACGCTGCTGGCCGACCACCTCGCCACGCTGGGCGCCAGCTATGGCGATTTCCCGGCGCACAACAGCCTGTGGGAGATGGCCGACAAGACCGCCGGCGACGTGCTGGCGCGCATGGCGCTGGTGCCGCGCACGCTCGAGGCGCGCGGGCTGGATGCCTCGCCGCCGGTGCGGGCCAAGCTGGCCGCCGCCGGCGACCACGAGGCCGCCGCCATCATCGACATCATCCTGCGCGACGAAGTTGGCCACGTGGCCATCGGCAACCGCTGGTACCGCTGGCTGTGCGCCGGGCGCGGGCTGGACCCGGTCGCCGCCTATGGCGAACTGGCGGCGCGCTACCAGGCGCCGCGCCTGCGCCCGCCCTTCAACCTCGAGGCGCGCCGCGCGGCCGGCTTCGACGACGCCGAGCTCGCGTGGCTCGAGGCGCAGGCCGCTCGGTAATGCCCGCTCAGTAATACTCGGCCATCACGACCAGGCCCTGCTGGCCACCGTCCGGATCGCTCTTCCTCACGAAGCGCGCCGTCTCGACCGAGGCGCGCGCCGACTTCAACTGCACGGACTTGCCGGGCATCAGCGGCACGGCGGCGAACTCGGCGGCCTGGGCGCCGTTCTGCGGGCAGCTTACCGAGGCGCTGCCGGAGCCGGCGCTCATCTGCGTCATGCACGACGGCGCGACGATGGCGCCGCGGAAGAAGATCACGCCGCCGGCGCCCCACGCCGGGACCGAGAGCAGCGCGCACGCCAGCGCCAGCGTCAGGCGGTGCTTGAGGTTGCGGATGGAGGCGTTGCCGGTGCGTGCATGCGTGCTCATGGTGATCCCCTTTTGGTCATTGAGCCCAGGAAAATTCGTAAAGCCTTGTCGGAAATTTCTTCTTGTTTGATAGGAAGTTTATTTTCTGTTTGTAGGAAATTCAACTTAGAAAAGATGAATTTTCCTACGTCTATTCGTTCGTTGTTGTGTTAAATCAACCGGCCTTTTATGCGGGTTTTCGGCATCTTGATATTGGAATAAACAGCATCTAGATGAGATTTATCCTAATCCGCGTCGCGCTGTCGAAGGGAAATTCGGCGAAATATTGGCGATGATTTTTATTTAAGAGTTATCTTAAAAATAAGAGAAATACCAGGTCATCCGGCGTGGCGGGCCAGTCCGTCGAATGCGCCATCGGAAATGCGGCCGCCTATCTCCGCTAACGTCAACTTTGGCGAATACTTGACGCGGGATTTCACTGACCCGGATGCCTGTCGGCCGGCGCGGAAAATGAAGCGAGGGGAGGGAGGGGAAAGGCGGGGCGGGAAGCCGGCCGCGCGGGCGCCGGCGTGCCGGCGCGCGTGGCCGGCCGGAGACTAGCGCTGCGCCGCGCCGCCGCGCTGCGCTTCCATCTCGCGCAGCACGCGGCGCTGGATCTTGCCGGTGGTGGTCATCGGCAACTGCGCGATGAACTCGATGGTCTTGGGGTACTCGTAGGGCGCGAGCAGGCCGCGCACGTGCTGCTGCAGCGCCGCGGTCAGGTCGGCGTCGGCCTGCGCGGAGCGGGCCACCGACGGCTGCAGCACGACGAACGCCTTCACCACGGCGCCGCGCTCCGGGTCCGGCGACGGCACCACGGCGCAGTTCGACACGGCCGGATGCTTGAGCAGGCAGTTCTCGATCTCGCTCGGGCCGATGCGGTAGCCCGACGACTTGAAGACGTCGTCGGCGCGGCCCTGGTACCACAGGTAGCCGTCGGCGTCGGCGCGGGCGAGGTCGCCGGTGCGGCACCAGCGCAGGCCGCCGTGCTCGACGAACCGGTCCCGCGTGGCGGCCTCGTTGCGCCAGTAGCCGAGAAAGAACACCGGGTCGGGGTGGCCGTGCCGGTCGGTGTCGCACACGGCGATCTCGCCGGTTTCGCCGGGCGCGCACGGCCGGCCGTCCTCGTCGACCACGGCCAGCCGGTGGCCCGGATACGGGCGGCCCATCGAGCCGGCGCGCGCCGGCCAGCCGAGCTCGCCGTCGTCGTTCTGCGCGGTGCAGTTGCCCACGATGTAGTTGATCTCGGTCTGGCCGAACATCTCGTTGACCACCACGCCGAGCGCGTCGCGGCACCACGCGAACACGGTCTCGCCGACCGCCTCGCCGGCGCTCATCAGCGCGCGCAGGTGCAGGCGGTACTGGCCGCGCGGCGCCGGGCAGGTCTTCATCATCTGCTTGAGCGCGGTCGGGAACAGGAAGGTGTTGGTGACGCGGTAGCGCTCCAGCAGCGCGAACGCCACCTGCGCCGAGAAGCGGCCCTGGTAGCCCACGATGGACTGGCCGAGGTACAGCGCCGGCATCAGCGCGTCCCACAGGCCGCCGGTCCAGGCCCAGTCGGCCGGGCTCCAGAACACGTCGCCCTCGCGCGGATACCAGTTCTGCGAGCAGACGAAGCCGGTCAGGTTGCCGATCAGCGCGCGGTGCGGGATCACCGCGCCCTTGGGCGGCCCGGTGGTGCCGCTGGTGTAGATCAGCACGGCCGCTTCGTCGGCCTTGGTCAGCTCGGCGGTGAAGTCCGGCAACTGCGCCGCCAGCAGCGCGTCCCAGTCGTGCCCGGCGCGGGCCGCGGCCGCGCCCACGCCGATCACCGCGGCGAGCGCCGGGCATTCGGGGCGCGCGGCCAGCACGTTGTCGATGGCGCTCTCGTCGGCGATCGCCACGCGCGCCTCGCTGTGCCGGAAGCGGAAGGCCAGCGCTTCCGGCCCGAACAGCATCGACAGCGGCATGGCGATGGCGCCGAGCTGGTAGATCGCCATATGCGCGATGACCGTCTCGATGCGCTGCGGCATGACGATGCCGACGCGGTCGCCGCGCGCCACGCCGAGCGCGCGCAGCGCGCGCGACAGGCGGTTCGCCTCGGCCTGGATGTGGGCATAGCTGTAGCTGGCGCGGCGGCCGTCCTCGTGCTCGGTGTAGACCGCGATGCGGCCGGCGCTGGCGGGGTCGCGCGCCCAGCGGCCGCAGCAGGCTTCGGCGAGGTTGAAGTGCTCCGGCACGTGCCAGCGGAAGCTGTCGTACAGCGCGCGGTAGTCGTCGCGCCGGCTGGCGGGCAGGGCGGATGCGGTCATGCAGGTCTCCTGTTTGCTGGCGTTCGCGCGGCGGCGTGGCGGCGGCATCGAGGCAGCGGGTGCCGCTATAATCGCCTGAGCGAACGATCGTTCTATTTTTATCGCGCCTCCCCGTTGTCGCGGGTGAAGGCGCCGGCCGGAAAGGGACCGGGGGAGACCACCATGACAATCAGAGAAACCTCGCGCTCGGAATTTATCACGTTGCGCGGGCTCGCCATGCACGTGCGCCACTGGGGCCGGGCGGGCGCGCCGAAGCTGTTCGCGCTGCACGGCTGGATGGACGTGGCGGCCTCGTTCCAGTTCATGGTGGACGCGCTGGCGGGCGACTGGCACGTGATCGCGCCGGACTGGCGCGGCTTCGGCCAGACCGCCTGGCCGACCCGCCATCCGGGCACCGAGTCGTACTGGTTCCCCGACTACATCGCCGACCTCGAGGCGGTGCTCGACCACTTCCAGCCCGGCGAGCCGGTCAACCTCGTGGGCCACAGCATGGGCGCCAACGTGGCCTGCTTCTACGCCGGCATCCGTCCCGCGCGGGTGCGCCGCGTGGTGGACCTGGAAGGCTTCGGCATGACCGCCACGCGCGCGGAGCAGGCGCCGGGGCGCTACGCGCTCTGGCTCGACGAGCTGCGCGCGCGCCCCGCGCTCAAGACCTACGACAGCGTGGCCGCGGTGGCCGCGCGGCTGCAGAAGACCAACCCGCGCCTGCCCGACGACCGCGCCGCCTTCCTGGCCGCGCACTGGTCGGCGCGCAATGCCGGGGGCCGCTGGGAGATCCTGGGCGATCCGGCGCACAAGATGGTCAATCCGGTGCTCTACCGGCTCGACGAGGTGATGGCGATCTGGGCGCAGGCCACCGCGCCGGTGCTGCACGTGGAGGCGCGCGACTCGCAGACGCTGAGCCACATCGCGCGCGGGCAGCCGCTCGACGAATTCCGGCAGCGCTTCAAGGCGTTCCGCGATTTCCGCGAGGCGGTC
Organism: Cupriavidus sp. WS; assembly: GCF_000395345.1. NCBI lineage: Bacteria > Pseudomonadati > Pseudomonadota > Betaproteobacteria > Burkholderiales > Burkholderiaceae > Cupriavidus > Cupriavidus sp. WS. The sequence continues at coordinate 26,838 of NZ_AQPL01000054.1, forward strand.
ATCGACGACGCGGGTCACATGCTGCACCACGACCAGCCGCGCGCGGTGGCGGCGCTGGTCGACGACTTCTGCGCGTGAGGCGCGCCCGCGCCGGGTTCAGGCGTGCGTGAGCTTGTCCTTGAGCGCGGCGTTGTTGCTGGTGTGCACGTGCACCAGCGCCTTCTCCGGGAAGGCGTAGTGATAGGCCTTGCGCAGCGCCAGCGCGGCTTCGTGGAAGCCGGACAGGATCAGCTTCTGCTTGTTCGGGTAGAAGGCGATGTCGCCGGCGGCGAAGATGCCGCGGCGCGAGCTTTCGTAGGTGGTGGTGTCCACCACGATGCGCCCGGCGCGCATGTCGAGATCCCAGTGCGCGATCGGGCCCGGCTCCGACACCAGTCCGTACAGCGCCACCAGTTCGTCCGCGGGCAGGCTCACGGTGTCGTCGCGCGTGCGGATGTCCACGCCGGTCAGCGTGTCGCCCTCGGTCTTGAGCGCGCCCAGCATGCCTACCACGAAATCCATCTCGCCGGCCGCCACGGCCGCGCGCATTTCCGCCACTGAGCCGTCGGCGGCGCGGAAGCCCTCGCGCCGGTGCAGCAGGGTGACGCGCGCGGCCACCTTGCGCAGCGCCAGCGCCCAGTCCAGCGCGGAGTCGCCGCCGCCGGCCACCACCACGCGCCTGCCGGCGAAGCGCGCCACGTCGCGCACCGCGTAGTGCAGGTGGCGGTCTTCCAGCGCGGCGGCCTCGGGCAGCGCCACGCGCTGCGGGGCGAAGGCGCCGGCGCCGGCGCAGATCAGCACGGCGGCCACGTCGAAGCGCCTGCCGCCGTCGGTGGTGACCAGCAGGCGCGGCGGATGCGCGTGGCCGGCGTCGGGCGCGGCCGGCGCGGCGTCGCCGGCGCGGGCGATCTCCTCCAGGCCGTTGGCGCGCTCGTTGAAGTGCATCGGGAACGCGAACGGCGCGCACTGCTCGAGCAGGCGGTCCACCAGGTCCTGCGCCAGGCAGCCGGGCACCGCGGGGATGTCGTAGATCGGCTTCTCGGGGTAGAGCTCGGCGCACTGGCCGCCGGCGCGGTCCAGCACGTCGACCAGCTCGCAGCGCAGGCCCAGCACGCCCGCCTGGAAGGCCGCGAACAGGCCGACCGGGCCGGCGCCGACGATCAGCACGTCGGTGCGGGTCACGCCGTCGGCGTGGGCGGAGTCGGCTGGAATGGCGGAAGCGTCGGTCGGCATGGCGTGGCGGGCGGCGCGCTTGGCGCCGCCGGGCGGGAGGATCGAGAGGCCCCAACTATACCGCGCGGCGGGGCGCCGCCGGCCGACGCCAGCGTTGGCGGCAGGGCTATCGGGCCGTACCTCGGCCGTACCTCGGCCGCACCTCGGCCGCACCTCGGGCGGCGCTGTCGGGCCGCCCCGCCGGACCGGCCGACCGGCGCGCGGCGGCGGCCGGCGCCGCGTGTGCGGCCTCGCGCGCGGGAGTAGAATGGCGCTATGCAGAACCCTCACGCCATCAACGCCGATCTCCATTGCCATTCCACCGTGTCCGACGGCATGCTGTCGCCGCGCGACGTGGCCGCGCGCGCCCATGCGGGCGGCGTGGCTTTCTGGGCGCTGACCGACCATGACGAGGTCGGCGGGCAGAGCGAGGCGCGCGCCGCCGCCGAGGCGCTCGGCATGCGCTTCGTGCCGGGCGTGGAGATCTCGGTGACGTGGGCCGGCCAGACCGTGCACATCGTCGGGCTGCAGATCAACCCGGCCTGCCCGGCGCTGGTCGAAGGGCTGGCCGCCACGCGCTCGGGCCGCGCGGCGCGCGCGCAGGACATCGGCGACGCGCTCGCGGCCATCGGCATCGAGGGCGCCTACGAAGGCGCGCTGCGCTACGTCGGCAACCCGGACCTGATCTCCCGCACGCATTTCGCGCGCTGGCTGGTGGACCAGGGGCGCTGCAAGACCATCAGCGACGTGTTCAGCGAATACCTCGGCGAAGGCCGCCCCGGTTATGTCGGGCACCGCTGGGCCCGGCTGGCCGACGCGGTGGGCTGGATCCAGGCCGCCGGCGGCATTCCCGTGATGGCGCATCCGGGCCGCTACGACTACACCCAGCTCCAGCACGACGCGCTGTTCGACGAGTTCGTGCAGCTCGGCGGCGCCGCGGTCGAGGTGGTGACGGGCAGCCATACGCCCGACCAGTACCGCAAGTATGCCGACGTCGCGCGCCGCTACGGCCTGCTGGCCTCGCGCGGCTCGGATTTCCACGGTCCCGGCGAAGGCCGCACCGAGCTGGGCGCGCTGCCGCCGCTGCCGTCGTCGGTCACGCCGGTCTGGCATGACTGGTAAGCCGGCCCGGCCCGCGGCCGCCCGGCGCTCCGATGGCCCGCCCCCGCCATGCGCACCGTCCGATCTTTTTCCCCGCAAGACCTGTCCGTCGCGCATGTCGCCTTCGCGCCGGGCCGGCGGCCTTTCGCCCTCCGACCGCCCATGTCCCAATATTTCGACATCCACCCGCTCAATCCGCAGCCGCGGCTGATCAAGCAGGCCGCGCAGATCATCGGCCAGGGCGGCCTGATCGCCCTGCCGACGGACTCCAGCTACGCGCTGGCCTGCCGGCTCGACGACAAGGCCGCGGTGGAGCGCCTGCGCCGCCTGCGCGGCATCGACGACAAGCACCACCTGACGCTGATGTGCAGCGACCTGTCCGAGCTGGGCAACTTCGCGCGCGTCGACAACCGCCAGTACCGCTGGCTCAAGGGCGCCACGCCCGGGCCCTATGTGTTCATCCTCGAGGCCACCAAGGAAGTGCCGCGGCGGCTGTCGCACCCCGCGCGCAAGACCATCGGCGTGCGCGTGCCCGACCACCCGATCCCGCTCGCGCTGCTGGCCGAGGTGGGCGAGCCGCTGATCTCGGCCACCCTGCAGCTGCCCGGCGACGAAGCCCCGCTCAACGAGCCCGAGGTGATCCGCGCGCGCCTCGAGAAGCTGCTCGACCTGGTGATCTGCGGCGGCGCCGCGCCGGCGCAGCCGACCACCGTGATCGACCTGACCAGCGGCGAGCCCGAGCTGATCCGGCAGGGCCGCGGCGACATCGGGCGCTTCGGCCTCTGAGCGCCGCCGGCGCGCTCCACGCGGGCGGCCGCCTCAGGCGCGCGGCGGCCCGGTACAATAGCGCCCCATGGATTCTTCCCTGATTCAGACCCTTGCGGTCTACGCCCTGCCGGTCCTGTTCGCCATCACGCTGCACGAAGCCGCCCACGGCTACGTGGCCAAGCTGTTCGGCGACAACACCGCCTATGTGATGGGCCGCGTCAGCATCAACCCGGCGCGGCACATCGATCCCATCGGCACCATCGCGGTGCCGCTGCTGCTCTATTTCATGACCAGCGGCCAGTTCGTGTTCGGCTACGCCAAGCCGGTGCCGGTCGCCTTCGACCGCCTGCGCAACCCGCGCTGGCACGGCATGTGGGTGGCGCTGGCCGGGCCGGGCAGCAACGTGCTGCAGGCCTTCCTGTGGGCGCTGATGGCGGTGGGGCTGGTGCTGGCGCAGGTGCAGGAGCCGTTCTTCAGCCAGATGGCGCGCGCCGGCGTGCTGGTCAACCTGGTGATGGCCGCCTTCAACCTGTTCCCGGTGCCGCCGCTCGACGGCGGCCGGGTGCTCACCGCGCTGCTGCCGCAGCGGCTCGCACATGCCATCTCGCGCATCGAGCCCTACGGCATCTTCGTGGTGCTGGCGCTGGTGGCCGCGGGCGTGATCACCAAGGTCTGGATGCAGCCGGTGATGGGCGTGCTCAGCGGGCTGGTGCAGCTGATGCTGCAACCCGTGCTGGCGCTGGTGCAATAGCACGCCGCCGGGCCGCGCCCGGCGCGCCGCATCCGACCTGCCGTACCGAGTACCGAGTACCGAATCCCCATCAAAAGCACAGACAGACATGTTTCCCGACCGCGTTCTCTCCGGCATGCGGCCTACCGGTGCGCTGCACCTGGGCCACTACCACGGCGTCCTGAAAAACTGGGTCCAGTTGCAGGCCGAATACCCGTGCTTCTTCTTCGTGGCGGACTGGCACGCGCTGACCACCCACTATGAATCGCCCGAGGTGATCGGCGAGTCGGTGTGGGAGATGCTGATCGACTGGCTCGCGGCCGGCGTCGATCCCGAGCGCGCCACGCTGTTCATCCAGAGCCGCGTGCCCGAGCACGCCGAGCTGTTCCTGCTGCTGGCGATGGGCACGCCGCTGGGCTGGCTGGAACGGGTGCCGACCTACAAGGACCAGATCGAGAAGCTCAAGGACAAGGACCTGTCCACCTACGGCTTCCTCGGCTATCCGCTGCTGCAGGCGGCCGACATCCTGATCTACCGCGCCGGCCGCGTGCCGGTGGGCGAGGACCAGGTGCCGCACGTGGAGATCACGCGCGAGATCGCGCGCCGCTTCAACTACCTGTACGGCCGCCAGCCCGGCTTCGAGGAACGCGCGCAGGAAGCCGCCAGGAAGCTGGGCGGCAAGCGCACCAGGGCCTATCTCGAGCTGCGCCGCGCCTACCAGGAGCAGGGCAAGGCCGAGGCGCTGGACGAGGGCGCGGCGCTGGTGGCGCAGTCGCAGAGCCTGGCCGCGGAAGACCGCGAACTGCTGCTGGGCTACCTGGGCGGCTCGCGCAAGACCATCCTGGTCGAGCCGCAGGCGCTGCTGACCGCGGCCTCGCGCATGCCGGGGCTGGACGGGCAGAAGATGTCCAAGTCCTACGGCAACACCATCCGCATGCGCGAGGACAAGGCCTCGGTGGAGAAAAAGGTGCGCACCATGCCGACCGATCCGGCGCGCGTGCGCCGCACCGACGCCGGCGACCCGGCGCGCTGCCCGGTGTGGCAGCTGCACCAGGTCTACTCGGACGCGCCCACGCGCGAGTGGGTGGAGCCGGGCTGCCGCAGCGCCGCCATCGGCTGCATCGAATGCAAGCAGCCCGTGATCGACGGCATCCTGCGCGAGCAGCAGCCGATGCTGGAGCGCGCGCAGAAGTACATGGACGATCCCGCGCTGCTGCGCGACATCGTCGCGCACGGTTGCGACCGGGCCAGCCAGGTGGCGCGCGAGACCATGCGCGACGTGCGCGCGGCGATGGGGCTGGGATATCAATGAACAGCGCGATGAACCACGCCGCCACCGCCGCGCCGCCCTCGCCGTGGGTGCTGCGCTGGGCGCACCTGGCGCGCGCGGGCGGCCGCGTGCTCGACCTCGCCTGCGGTAGTGGCCGCCATGCGGCGTGGTTCGCCGCGCGCGGGCATGCCGTGCTGGGCGTCGACCGCGACGGCGCGGCGCTGGCCGCGCTGCCCGCCGGCATCGAGACGCTGCAGGCCGACCTGGAGCAGGGCGCGTGGCCGCTGGCCGGGCGCGCGCCGTTCGACGCCATCGTGGTGACGAACTACCTGCACCGGCCGCTGTGGCCGCACCTGATCGCCGCGCTGGCGCCGGGCGGCGTGCTGATCTACGAGACCTTCGCCGCCGGCAACGAAACCGTGGGCAAGCCCTCCAACCCGGATTTCCTGCTGCGGCCGGGTGAACTGCTGGACGCGGTGCGCGGCGGGCTGCGCGTGGTCGCCTATGAGGATGGCGTGCTGGAAGTGCCTAGAACTGCCTTTGTACAGCGCCTGTGCGCGGTGTGCGAGGCGGCGAGGGAGGGTGAGGGCAAGGGCGGAGGCGAGGGCGGCCAGGCAGGCGCCGGCGCGCCGCCACGCTATCTTCTGCCCGGCTGAAGTGCGGCCAGGGCTATGCGCCCGCGTGCCCGGCGAGACCCGGACTTCACGCGCTGAACCGGCTTGGGTTTTCCCGGGTCGAAGCAGCGGTCGGAAGGCCCGGGCGATCCGGTACAATCGCGGTATTCGTTTCCCGAATTCTCAAACGTTATGACACAGATTAACGGCAGCATCGTCGCGATCGTGACGCCGATGCAGGAAGATGGCAGCCTGGATTTCCCCGCGCTGCGCGCCCTGATCGACTGGCACGTGGCCGAGGGCACCGACGGCATCGTGATCGTCGGCACCACCGGCGAGTCGCCCACCGTGACGGTGGACGAGCACTGCGAGCTGATCCGCGTGGCCGTGGAGCAGGCCGACAAGCGCATCCCGATCATCGCGGGCACCGGCGGCAACTCCACCAGCGAGGCGATCGAACTGACCGCCTTCGCCAGGAAGGTCGGCGCCGATGCCTCGCTGCAGGTCGTGCCGTACTACAACAAGCCGACCCAGGAAGGCATGTACCGCCATTTCCGCACCATCGCGGAAAGCGTGGACCTGCCGGTGGTGCTGTACAACGTGCCGGGCCGCACCGTGGCCGACATGCAGCCCGAGACCGTCCTGCGCCTGGCGCAGGTGCCGGGCATCATCGGCGTGAAGGAAGCCACCGGCAACATCGACCGCGCCGCGCAACTGATCAAGGACGCGCCGCAGGGCTTCGCCATCTACAGTGGCGACGACCCCACCGCGATCGCGCTGATGCTGCTCGGCGGCCACGGCAATATCTCGGTCACGGCCAACGTGGCGCCGCGCAAGATGCACGAGTTGTGCGTGGCTGCCCTGAAGGGCGACGCCATCGCCGCGCGTCGCATCCACATGGAACTGGTTGCGCTGAACAAGGCGATGTTCGTCGAGGCCAACCCGATTCCCGTCAAGTGGGCACTCCAGCAAATGGGCAAGATGCAGGGCGGTATCCGCCTCCCGCTCACCCCGCTGTCACCGGAATACCACGACGTGGTGCGCAAGGCGCTGTCGGATGCCGGCCTGCTCGGCTGAGATCCCGCGGTACCCTGCCGTTGTCCCATCAACTAGGATTGCGTGTCAATGAAACTCAAGCTTAACCGCCGCGGCGCAACGCAAGTTCGCCGTGCCGCCCTGGTCTTGCCCGTGCTGGTGGCCAGCGCGATGTCCGCGTGCAGCAGCATCAACGATGCGATGGCACCGGACAAGATCGACTACAAGGCCAACGCCAAGCGCACCTCCACGCTCGACGTGCCGCCCGACCTGACCAAGATCGAAGGCGACCGCCGCTACTCCGTGCCCGACCAGAACGGCACCTCCACGCTGTCGACCTACAACCAGTCGACCAAGGTGGCGCAGCAGCAGGTCGGCACCGAGAACGTGCTGCCGTCCACGCAGGGCGTGCGCATGGAGCGCGACGGCAATCAGCGCTGGCTGGTGATCAGCAACGGCATGCGTCCGGACCAGTTGTGGCAGTCGCTGCGCGAGTTCTGGCAGGAGAGCGGTTTCCTGCTGGTGCAGGACTCGCCCGAGACCGGCATCATGGAAACGGACTGGGCCGAGAACCGCGCCAAGATTCCGCAGGACTTCATCCGCAACACCATCGGCAAGGTCTTCGACGGCCTGTACTCGACCTCCGAGCGCGACAAGTTCCGCACGCGCCTGGAGCGCACGCAGAACGGCAACCTGGAGGTCTACATCAGCCACCGCGGCGCGCAGGAGCAACTGACCGGCATCGACAAGTCGCAGACGGTGTGGACCCCGCGCCCGTCCGATCCCGAGCTGGAAGCGGAATTCCTCTCGCGCTTCGCGCAGCGCCTCGGCGTGCAGAAGGAGCAGGCCGACCGCATGGCCAAGAACGGCGGCGCGCCGGCGGCAGCGGCGTCCGGCGCGGCCGCCGCGCCCGTGGTGGCGGCCAAGGCACCCGCGGCCGGCAGCAACCTGACCCAGGTCAACGGCAGCCAGGCGCTGCAGCTGGCCGAGCCGTTCGACCGCGCCTGGCGTTCGGTCGGGCTGGCGCTGGACCGCGTCAACTTCACGGTGGAAGACCGCGACCGCGCGCAGGGCCTGTACTACGTGCGCTACGTCGATCCGCGCGACACCGTGGACAACCGCGGCTTCTTCTCCAAGCTGTTCGTCAGGACCGGCTCCGAGGACAGCAAGCGCGCCAAGAAGTACCGCGTGGCGCTCAAGGGCGACGGCACCGGCACCACGGTGACGGTGCAGAACGACGCGGGCCAGCCGGAAAGCACCGAGGTCGGCAAACGCATCCTTTCGCTGCTCGACGAGCAACTGCGCTGAGCGCGGTGCAGGTCGTGCCAGCATACCCGCGGCGTCCTGCCGCGGGAGGCTCCCGCAAGCTGCCGCGCGAGGCCGGCGCATGATGCGCTTCGCCTTTCTCGGCAGCGGCAGCGAGGGCAATTCCCTGTTGATCGAAGCGCGCGAGGGCAGCGCCACCACGCGGGTGCTGCTCGACTGCGGTTTCGGCATCCGCGAGACCGCGCGCCGGCTCGAGCGGCTCGGCGTCACGCCGGACCAGCTCGACGCGGTGCTGGTCACGCACGAGCATGGCGACCACGTCGGCTCGGCTTACGCATTCGCGTCGCGCCACGACCTGGCGGTCTACACCAGCCACGGCACCTGGCTGGCCACCTCGCACCTGCGCGGGGCCGAGACCGCCGACGTGCGGGTTTGCTGCGCCGACCATCCGCTGGCCATCGGCGCGCTCCAGATCCTGCCGTACACGGTGCCGCACGACGCGCGCGAGCCGCTGCAGTTCGTGCTCGGCGACGGCGACGCGAAGCTCGGCGTGCTGACCGACGCCGGCATGGAAACGCCGTACATCACCGCGCGCCTGTCGGGCGTGCACGCGCTGGTGCTCGAGTGCAACCATGACCGCGAGATGCTGCGCAACTCCGCCTATCCGGCCTCGCTGAAGCGGCGCATCGGCGGCGATTTCGGCCACCTCGCCAACGAGGTCGCGGCCGGGATCCTGGCGCGCGTGGCGCACCCGGGACTCCAGCGCGTGGTGGCGGCGCACCTGAGCCAGCAGAACAATACGCGGGAACTGGCGACGCAAGCGCTGGCGGGAGCACTTTCCGCGGCGGCCAGCGAGATCCTGGTGGCGGACCAGCACGAAGGGCTGGGCTGGCAGCCGGTCAGGGCCTGAATCCGGCGCGCCGCCGCGCGTGTGGCTGCCATGCGACAGCCGGTGCGGAAACGAACCGCACGGACGAAAAAAAGCCGACCCGAAGGTCGGCTTTCTTATCGGTCGAGACCGATTACTGCTTTGCAGCAGGAGCCGAAGCGTCGGCAGCGGGAGCCGAAGCGTCAGCGGCCGGAGCCGAAGCGTCAGCAGCCGGGGCAGCAGCGGGAGCCGAAGCTTCCGGTGCCGGAGCAGCAGCGGCGGGAGCCGAAGCTTCCGGTGCGGGAGCGGCGGCTTCTTCTTTCTTGCCGCAAGCGGCGAGAGCAACGGCGGCGAGCAGCGATGCGATCAGGAGAGACTTCTTCATTGTTCGTCCTTTAACTTTAATAACAGAAAAACAGGCGATGAATAATTACCGGTAATTATCGCTCTTGAACTGCAAAATAGAGGCTCTCCCGGGTGCCGACAAATGCAGTGGTACACAGTACTAGCCAGCCGACGATTATATCCGCGTTTTCCCGGCTTGTGTAGCGCTGTCTTTTCCTGTTTTTGCTTGTTACGGATTATTACAGCGGAGATGGCGCAAATTGCAGCCAACCCTCCAGCGCCCAGTGATGAAAGGTCTCCATCAGGTCGGGCAGAGCGGCGCTGGCGGCCACTTCGGCGGCACTCAGATGGCGCCGGTCGGCCAGTTGGCGCAGCCAGCGCGCCAGTTCCGCGGGCGGTTCGTAGGCTTCGCCGTTGATAAAGAAATGGGTGCGGTCGTACAGCGCGATCGATCCCGGCGCCAGCACGATGCCGTGAGATAGTGCCAGCTTGGTGTATTTCTTCAGCGTGATTTCCGGTATCTCCGGGAATTCCACGCTCGGCTTCGGCTCGGAAAGGTGGGTACCCAGAAACTCGGAAATCATGCTACCCGACCAACGAAGGGCACCGAGGCGCTCGCCGACCGCGCGCACCATGCCGGCCGGCAATTGCGCCGGCCGCGCGGTGGCGGCCTCGCCCGGGTCCGCGTAGCGGCCCTCGAGTTCCTCGTTGTCCTCGACCGTCTCCGACAGCCAGGCCAGGAAATGCCCGGCCAGCTCGCGGTAGGCCGGCGCGCGGAAGCCGACGGAGTAGGTCATGCACTCGCCCTCGGCCACGCCGTCGTGCGCGTATTGCGGCGGCAGGTAGAGCATGTCGCCGGGCTCCAGCACCCATTCCTGCTCGGGCGTGAAGTCGGCCAGGATCTTGAGCGGCAGGTCCGGCACCAGGTCGAGCCGGGGCTGGGACGAGATGCGCCAGCGCCGCCGGCCCGATACTTGCAGCAGGAACACGTCGTAGGAGTCGAAATGCGGACCCACGCCGCCGCCGTCGGTGGCGTAGCTGACCATCAGGTCGTCCAGGCGCGCATCGGGGGCGAAACGGAATTGCCCCAGCAATGCCGCGGCTGCACTATCGTGGAGGTTGACGCCCTGCACCAGCAGGGTCCATTGGCGCGTCTTGAGCGAGGGCAGGTTGTCGGCGGCGAAGGGGCCCTGCTCGAGCTTCCAGCGGTTGCGGAAGTGCGACACCAGGCGGGACTCGACGTCGTCCCGGTCGGCCAGTTCGAAAAGGGACTCGCGCGATACCGGCGGCACGATTCCCGGTATGGCCTGTCGGATCAGCAGGGGCTTGCGGTGCCAGATATCGCGCATGAAAGCGGCCGGCGTCATGCCTCCCAGCAGGGGGAGCGGCACGTCTGGATCGACGGGGCCGGGGGGCAAGGCCTGCGCGTATAATGCGGAATCGTTCATGGAGTCAAGAATTGAAAATCGCTAAGAACACGGTGGTATCCGTGGTGTACAAGCTGTCGGATGCGCAGGGCAATCTGATCGAGGAATCGGATGAGCCGATGGTCTATTTGCACGGCGGCTATGATGGCACGTTCCCCAAGATCGAGGAAGCGCTGGAAGGCCACGAAGCCGGCTTCGAGACCCAGCTCCAGCTCGAGCCCGACGAAGCGTTCGGCGATTACGACGCCGAGATGGTCAAGGTGGAGCCGCGCGACCGCTTCCCCGAGCCGCTCGAGATCGGCATGCAGTTCGAGGGCGTGCCCGAGGACGGCGACGAAGACGATTCGATCATCTATACCGTGACCGACGTGGCCGAAGACAAGGTCGTGCTCGACGGCAACCATCCGCTGGCCGGCATGGCGCTGCGCTTCTGGCTGCAGGTGTCGGAAGTGCGCGAAGCCACCGA
>NZ_AQPL01000055.1:0-1200 GCF_000395345.1 Cupriavidus sp. WS
TCTGGCTGCAGGTGTCGGAAGTGCGCGAAGCCACCGACGACGAAGTCCAGCATGGCCACGCCCACGGCGCCTCGGGCGTCGAGGTGGTGGACGAGGACGAAGACGAGGACGACAGCAAGCGCACGCTGCACTGAGTGCGCACCGCCGCGCAGCACGTTCGCTCCCGAAAAGCCGGCTTTGCCGGCTTTTCGCTTTCATGGGCCACCGCATTGGCTGCCACACTGGCCACCATCTTGGTCGCCGCATCGTCCCCCGCGCCGCTCAGTCCGGCCCCGGGCCGTCCCTGAGCGTCACCTCGAACGGCCTGGGCGAGCCCGGCGTGATCGCCAGTTCGGCGTACTGCCCGGGCGCGCCGGCCGGCAGCGCCACGCGGGTCACGTTGCGCAGCGTCTTGCCGCCGGCATCGCGCAGCGGCGTGTCGATGCCGAAGCCGCCCAGGCTGGTATGCACCAGCAGTACCTGGCCGCGATAGCGCGCGGCCAGTTCGCGCAACTGGCGCTTGAATTCCAGGAAACCGTCGCGCGCGCGGCGGCGCAGGAAGCCATCGAACAGCGACGGGTTGCCGCGCTGCTCCCAGCCGTTGCCGAACTGCGGATCGGCGTGGACCAGCACCACGATGCCGGGCAGGTTCTGCTGCTGCGCCAGCGAGAACGCGCGCGCGAGCCACTGGCGGTTGGCCTCGCGGCGGTCCTCGAACTCGCCGTTGCGGCCGCCCTCGGAGCGATAGTGGTTGTTGTCGCCGGGCAGGTTCAGCGTCACCAGCAGCGCGCCGCCGGCGCTCCAGCGCACGTTCTCGCGGTAGCTGCGGAAGGTGGCCTGGTCGGACTGCCGCATCAGCGCGGCGGGGCGCTGGCCCAGCGTGGCGTCGTCGGGAAAGAACAGCTCGCGCAGCCGGTTGAGGCGCTCCACCGCGTCGAAATGGCCGTTCACGTCGCGCTGGCATTCCGCCCAGTCGGTTTCGCCGGGCAGGTAGACCAGCGGCAGCGGCGACTGGTCGAGCAGGCGCTGGCGCGCCGCGAGCAGGGCGTCGCCGCACGATTCGGTGTCGCCCTTGATGCCGCCCAGGTGCACCACGAAATCGAGCCGGCGCTCGGCGGCGTAGTCGAGCAGGCGCGCGGTGCGCGCCTCGGCCGCGGGCCACTGCGGCTGGTCGGCGATCAGCGCCAGGCGCACGGTCGCGGCGGCCGGCGCGGCGGCGCG
>NZ_AQPL01000056.1:0-38671 GCF_000395345.1 Cupriavidus sp. WS
GCGGCGTTCTGCTGCGTGACCTGATCCATCTGCGCCACCGCCTGGTTGACCTGGGCGATGCCGTTGCTCTGCTCGCGCGAGGCCCGGCTGATCTCGTCCATCATGGTGGTGACGCGCCCGACCGCGCCGACGATGTCGTCCATCGTCTCGGCGGCGTCGCCGGCCAGCGTGGAACCCGCCTCCACGCGCTGCACCGATTGCGAGATCAGCGTGCGGATCTCCTTGGCCGAGCTGGCGGCGCGCTGGGCCAGGCTGCGCACCTCGGTGGCCACCACCGCGAAGCCGCGCCCGTATTCGCCGGCGCGCGCCGCTTCCACCGCGGCGTTGAGCGCGAGGATATTGGTCTGGAAGGCGATCCCGTCGATCACCGCGATGATCTCGACGATGCGCCGGGAGTCGCCCTCGATCTCGCTCATGGTCTGCAGCACGCGCCCCACCGAGGCGCCGCCGGTCTGCGCGATCTCGCGCGCCTCGCCGGCCAGCACGCTGGCCTGGTCGGCGCTGCTGGCGTTCTGCTGCACCGCTGCGGTGAGCTGCTCCATGCTGGCGGCGGTCTGCTCCAGCGAGGAAGCCTGCTCCTCGGTGCGCTGGGACAGGTCGAGGTTGCCCTGCGCGATCTCTCCCGCGGCGGCCAGCACGTTCTGCGCGCCGGCCTTGGTGTCGCCGATCAGCACGCGCCAGGTCCGCACCAGCGACAGCAGGTGACGCTTGACCTCGCTGAGCTCGTCCTTGCCGCGCGCTTCCGCGTGCACGGCCAGGTCGCCGGCATTGATGCGCTCGACCATCCCCGCCACCTCGCGCACGTCGCCGCGCATGCCGGCGGCGAAACCGGCGAACAGGTAGAGCGCCGCGCCCACGGCCAGCAGCGCCACGCCGCCGAGCATTTCGAGCTGGCGGGTCTCGGCGGCGATGCGCCGCGCCAGCATGGCGTGCGTGATGTCCGAGAATTCCTTGTTGACCGAGGACACCGCCTCGATGGCGGCGCTGGCGTTGTCGAAGTACGCCTTGGCGTCGATGGAAATGCCGCCGGTGCCGAGCATCTTGTCCCTGAGCGTGCCGTGGAAGGCATCCATCGCCGACAGCTTCGCCTGCGCCGCGTCCACGCGCTCGCGGTAATCGGGCGCGGCGCGCAGGACGCGGCCGATGTCGCGCCGCACTGATTCCAGCCCGTCATGAATCTGCTCGGCCAGCGCCGCCAGGTCGGCTTGCTGCGCCGCGTCGGAATAGCCGCCCTGGGTGATGATGGCCGCGCCGCGGCCGCGCGCCAGCGCGCTGAGCTCGGCCAGCTTCGGCATGGGCCCGACCAGCAGGTTGATCAGGTAGTAGGAGCCGGCATCGGGGTCCAGCGCGAGCGAGGAACGGTCGGCCACGTCGCCGATGAACAGGCGGGTCTGCTTGACCAGCGCGCTGTGCTGCTCGAACAGCGGCGCGGCGGTGCCTTTCAGGCCCGATTCATGCATGGCCTGCCACGCCTGCGCGAGCTTTTCCGCATCGGGCACCACATCGAAGCCGCTGCTCGCGGCGGCGTCCTGCCTGAGTTGCGCGAGGTGTGCCGCCGCCTTGGCATCGGCGGCGTCGAAGGTGGCGCGGAAGGCGGCATTGCCCGCCAGCACGGCGTTGGCCGCGCCGCGCCTGACCTGCGTCTCGCGCATGAAATCGAGCGCGCGGTCGACGATCACGAGGCCGCGCAGTTCGTCGCGCGCGGCGCCGACGGACTGCAGCGACATGCTCAGTACCGCGTAGAGCGCGCCGCACAGCGGGATCAGAAACAGGACGGCCAGCAAGGCGAGCTTGCGGATGATGTTCAGGCGCGCCATCAGGCGCACTGCGGGGGAAAGAAAAGACACCACGAAAATCCTTGGGAAAATACTCGCATGCGGCTTGTATCGGCTGCGCGCCGGCATCCTGAAGGCCTTGATGACAGCTTATTTTTTCGCCGCACAACGACGGGGCGAGAACGGCACAGGCGCGGTGCGGCATGCCCGCAAAGCGGGCGCCGGCAAGCGCTGGCGGGAAGGGACCGATTGGGCAAAGGACGCGGGAAACGGGTAAGCCGGCGGCAGGATGGCAAGAAGGTCAGCAAAGGGCCAACAAAGCGGACACAAAACGGACGCAAAGAAAACGTACAACGAAGCCAAGCGAAGCCGGTGCGATGCACCGGCCAGGAGGCACGCCGGGAGGCACGAAAGACCTTGAACCTATTCGCGGCAATGCTGTCTTTTGGTCAGCAGTTTTGTCCTCGAAGGCCTGCGAGCGCGGGCTACCCTACCCAGGAGTCACCGATGCTGAGTCCCCATGAATTTGCCACCTTGCTGCTGGTCCGCGATGCGCAGGACTGCCTGGAACTCGACCCCGTCGATCTGGACACCCTGGTCGAGCGCGGCCTGGTGTCGCTCGAGGATTGCACGGGCGGGCATCGCTGCCCGCGCGTCACGGCACATGGCTTCGCCGTGCTGAAGGCGGTGGGCTGGCGGGACGAGGTACCGCGCCAGGCACAGTGGCAGGCGCGGGCGCAAGGCACGCAGGCGCTGTAGCACGCGGCATGCCGGCACTTCCACCGGCATGCGCGCGGACGGGCGGCGCGCACCGCCGCCCGCGCGGGCAAACGCAGCAGGCAGGCAGACAAGCAGGCAAGCGGGCGCGCAGCAAGCGCCGCTCAGTGAAAATCCCGGCTCATCACCATCAGGCGGCCCAGCAGCGGGCTGAGGTCCACCAATTGCTGCGCCACCAGGTGCCTGACCTCGCCCTGCCGCTGCCAGGTGCCGATCACGCCCAGCATGGTGGCGCCCAGCACTTCCTTGCGCTGGCGCTCGATCAGGTCCGGCCACAGGATCACGTTGACGGCGCCGGTCTCGTCCTCGATCGAGACGAAGATGGTGCCGCTGGCGGTGGCGGGCCGCTGGCGCACGGTGACGATGCCGCAGGCGCGCACGCGCCGGCCGTTGCCGCACTGCGCAAGCTGCCGCGCGGTGGCGAATTTCATGGCCGCCAGGCGCGGGCGCAGCAGCGCCAGCGGATGCGACTTCAATGACAGGCCCGTGCTGGCGTAGTCGGCGGCCACGTCTTCGCCCAGGCGCGGCGCGGGCAAGGCAAGCGCACTCTCGGCCGGCGGCGCCGCGTAGAGCAGGTCGCGGTGGGCCGCCTGCAGCGCGGCGGCGCGGGCCTGCCAGCGCGCCTGGCGGCGATGCCCGGCGAGCGCGGACAGCGCATCGGCGGCGGCCAGCGCGTCGATGTCGTGGCGGTCCAGGCAGGCGCGCAGCACCAGGTCTTCCACGCTGGCGAAGGGCCGCCCGGCGCGCGCCGCCTCGATGCGCAGCGCCACGTCCTTGCTCATGCCTTTCACGCGGTCGAGGCCGAGCCGCACGGCCGGGCTGGCGCTGCCCGCTTGCGTGCCTGCTTGTGTGCCTGCTTCCGTGTCCATGTCCGCGTCCATATTTGCTCCCACCTCCGCGCTCCCATCCGCATCCGCTTCGAGCGTGCTTTCCCAGCCGCTCACCGTGACGTCCGCCGGCAGCGTGCGCACGCCGTGGCGGCGCGCATCCTGCACCAATTGCGAGGGCGAGTAGAAGCCCATCGGCTGGCTGTTGAGCAGCGCGCACAGGAAGGCGGCCGGATGGTGGCACTTGATCCACGCGCTGAGGTAGACCAGCTTGGCGAAGCTGGCGGCGTGGCTTTCCGGGAAGCCGTACTCGCCGAAGCCTTCGATCTGCCGGCAGATGGCCAGCGCGAAGGACTCGGGATACTTGTTGGCGGTCAGCCCCCTGACCAGCTTGTCCTGGTACTTGCGCAGGTCGCCCTTGCGCCGCCACGCCGCCATCGAGCGGCGCAGATGGTCGGCCTCGCCGGGCGTGAAGCCGGCCGCGTCGATGGCCAGCTGCATGACCTGCTCCTGGAAGATCGGCACGCCCAGCGTGCGGCCCAGCACGTTCTGGATGATCTTGTCGTGGTACACGGGCTGCTTGCCGGTGCGCCGCACCACTTCGCGCCGCTTGAGGAAGGGATGCACCATGCCGCCCTGGATCGGGCCGGGCCGCACGATGGCCACCTCCACCACCAGGTCGTAGAAGCTGCGCGGCCGCAGGCGCGGCAGCATCGACTGCTGCGCGCGCGACTCCACCTGGAACACGCCGATGGTGTCGGCCGCGCAGATCATGTCGTAGGTCTTGCCGTCCTCGCGGGGAATCTCCGCCATGCGCATCGGCCCGCCGGACGGCCCCGGGATCATTGCCAGCGCGCGCCGGATCGCCGACAGCATGCCCAGCGCCAGCACGTCCACCTTGAGCAGGCCGAGCGATTCGAGGTCGTCCTTGTCCCACTGGATCACGCTGCGCTCCGCCATCGCCGCGTTCTCGATCGGCACCAGCCGCGACAGCTTGTCCCGCGCGATCACGAAGCCGCCGACGTGCTGCGACAGATGGCGCGGAAAGCCGCGCAACTGCATGGTCAGACTGGCCCACTGGCGCACCGCCAGCGACTCCGGGTCCAGCCCGTATTGCGAGATGCGCTCGATGAAGCCGCGCGGGCCGTCCCACCACGCCTGCCCCTTGACCACCTGCTCGATCACGCTGGCGTCGATGCCGAGCGCGCGGCCCACGTCGCGCAGCGCGCTGCGCGAGCGGTAGGTGATCAGCGAGGCGGCCAGCGCGGCGCGGTCGCGGCCGTATTTCCCGTAGATGTACTGGATGACCTCTTCGCGCCGCTGGTGCTCGAAGTCGACGTCGATGTCGGGCGCCTCGTCGCGCTCGCGCGAGAGGAAGCGGCCGAACAGCATGTTGGCGTCGGCCGGATGGACCTCGGTGATGAACAGGCAATAGCAGACCAGCGAGTTGGCCGCCGAGCCGCGCCCCTGGCACAGGATGTCCTTGCTGCGCGCGAAGCGCACGATGTCGTGCACGGTGAGGAAGAACGACTCGTAGCCTTTCTCCCGGATCAGGCCGAGCTCGTCCGCCAGCTGCTTGTCCCACCTGGGATCGAGGCCGTCGGGAAACCGTATCGCCTTGCCCTTCATGGTCTCGCTGTACAGGTAGCTGAACGGCGTCAGGCCGGCGGGCACCAGTTCCTCCGGATATTCGTAGCGCAGCGTGTCCAGCGAGAAATCGCACATGGCGGCAATGCGCAGCGTCTGCGCCAGCGCCTCGCGCGGGTAGAGCCGCGACAGCCGCTGGCGCATGCGCAGGTGCTGCTCGGCATTGGGCGCCAGCGCCATGCCGCACTCGGCCAGCGTCTGCCCGGTGCGGATCGCGCTGAGCACGTCGGACAGCGGCTTGCGCGAGCGCACGTGCATGGTCACGGCGCCCGCCGCGGCCAGCGGCACGCCGGCCTGCGCCGCGGCGTCCTCCAGCCGCTGCCGGTGCAGCGCGTCGGCATGGCCCTGCAGTTGCTCGAGCGCGATCCAGGCGCGCTCGCCGAAGACCTGCCGCATCCAGCGCGCCTGCCGCAGCAGCGCTTGCGGCTCGGGGCAGTACGCGGGCAACAGCAGCGCCACGCAGCGGGGCATGCCGCGCAGGTGCGCGTGTTCCGCTGCGGGCGCGGCGATGTCCTCCGGGCGCAGGCGGTAAGCGCCCTTCTCCGCGCGCCGGCGGCCCAGCGTGATGAACTCGCAGAGATTGCCGAAGCCTTCGCGGTCCTGCGCCAGCAGCACCAGGCGCAGGGCCGGCTCATCGTTCTGGCCGTCCTTGCCATCCTGGCCGGTCAGCGTGAAGCGGCTGCCGATCAGCAGGCGGAAGGCCTGCGCGGCGGCGGCGATGGCGGAGAGTTCTTCATGGCGCCGCAGGCGGGCCTCGGCGGCCTCGCCGGGGCCGGCGGCTTGCAGCAGGACGTCCTGCGCGCCGGGGTCGTGGCCTTCGCCGTCTTCCGCCTCCTCCGCGGCCAGGGCTTCGAGGTCGTCCTCGTCTTCGTCGTCTTCCTCGCCCGCGTCGAGGCCGGCGGCCAGCCGCGCCGCGCTGCGCGCGAGCGCGGCGCTGGCGCGCTCGCGCAGGTCCTTGAGCGCGTGGTGCGCGCGCGCCGTGCCGGCCACCGAGCATTCGTCGGTGAGCGCGAGGCCGCCATAACCCAGCGCGAACGCGCGCTCGATCAGCTCGACCGGATGCGAGGCGCCTTCGAGGAAGGTGAAGTTCGAGATGCAGTGCAGCTCCACGTAATCGGGCAAGGCCGGCAGCAGCGCCGAGAGCGCGGGCGGCAGGGCGGAAAACGAAGGCGCGGCGGGCAGGCTGGACATGATCGAAGACGGATATGAAACAGGGTGAGGCCAGGTCGAACCAGGTGAAGCCGGATGGAGCCGGACGAAGCCAAGCGAAACGAAGCCGGGCAAGACGGAGCGGGATGCAACCGGACCGGGCCGGATGGCGCGCGGCGCGGGCGCGCTCGGTGCGGCCGGCTCAGAACAGCCCGTGCAGGAACCAGCGGTATTCGCCGCCCTCCTCGCGCCCCGGGCGCTGGCGGTAGACCCAGCAGCGCAGGCCGTCGGCGCGCTCGGCGACGAAATAGTCGCGCGTGGCGAGCGCGTCGTCCCACCAGCCAGACTCGATGCGCTCGGGCCGCGACAGCAGCACCAGCGGCCCGCCGTGGCAGGGCCGGTGGCGCTGCACGGCCAGCGGCAGCGGCTGCGCCAGCAGCCACGGCGGGCGCGCGGGCCAGGCCTGCGCGGGTGCCGCCGGCGCGCGCGCGGGCATCTCGTCCACCGGGCACCAGCGGCTGGCGCGCTCGGGCCGGTGGTCCGCCAGCGGCAGGGGCTGCAGCACGTTCTCGCGGCCCAGGCGCGCCATCAAGGTGTCGAGCAGGCGGCCCAGCCCGGCCGGCGTGCCGCCCGGCTCGGGAAACAGCGCCTCGCTGCGCGGCAGGCATTCCTGCATGGCCTCCACCACCAGCAGCAGCCCCACCGCCGGCACGGTGAACTGCACCTTGTCCAGGCGCTCCTGCAGCAGCCGGCACAAGTGCGCCGGGTCGCGGCTGGGCTCGGCCAGGCTTACCGTCACCGGCGTGGCCGGGGTCTCGCAGCCCAGGCGGTAGCGCTCATGCTCGAGCCGCAGCGCCAGGCGCGTCACGCCGGCCTGCCGCACCGCCAGCCAGCCGCCCAGCGCCAGCAGCAGGCGCTGCGCGCCGGCCATCACGCCCTGGACCGATTCGGTGCGGCCCGGCAGCTCCATGCGCTGCGCGAACTCGGGCGGCGCGGCGAACCAGGCGAAGCGCACCGGCACCTCGCCATAGGCCTGGTCCAGCCGCGCCAGCACGTCCGCGCCGAGGCGGCGCTGCAAACCCGCGCGCGGCAGGCCGCGCACCTCGCCCACGGTGCGGCAGCCGATGCCGTCGAGCCAGCCTTCGTCGGCCACGTTGCGCAGCATGGCCACCGGCAGGCGGTCCAGCAGCCGCGCCATGCGCGCCGGACGCAGCGCGCGCCGCGCCGGGCGCACCATGCGGCCGTGCCGGTCGCGCCGGAACGGCTGCGCCGCCAGCCACGCCGCGCCGAAGGCGGTCGGCGCGCAGCCCAGTTGAAGGAACACGCCCAGCCGGCGCACCCGCGCATACACCGCGCGGCACAGCGCGCGATGCCCGCCGAACAGCCGCACGCTGGCGCCCGCGTCGATCATCACCGTGGCCGCGTCGGGCTCCGGATGCAGGCTCACGTGCGGCGAGAAATGCAGCAGCGCCAGCGCCAGCGCCGTCATCAGCTGCGCCTCCGCCGCCGGCTCGCGCTCCAGTTGCACCACCTGCGCCGACAGGGCCTGCACCCCGCCGCGCCGCATGCCGGCCTGCACGCCCAGCGCCACCGCCGGGGTATTGGCCAGCACCACGCGCTCGCGCTCCATCACCGCCACCGGCACGCCGTGATGCAGCACGCCGGGGACCGCGGCGGCAGCGTCCGGCTCAGGCCAGTTCGGCTGCAGCGCGTCCAGCGACAGGCGCGGCAGATGCACCGCGATCCAGTACGACATGGTCTTGCTCTCCCGCAACGGCCTGTGAAACCCGCGGCAACGGCGCCTCCGCAGGCGCGGGCCGCGGCGCGGACGGGCGGCCCGGCACCGCCGCCATCTCGTCGAGCGGCAGCACCAGCGGCTGCTCGCGCACCGGGCCGCGCCGCTTGTGGAAGGTGATCGACACCGCATTGCCCGGCGCCGGCGCCAGCAGCAGGCGCAGCACCGCCGGCGACGACTCGCGCAGCACGCTGGCCGGGCGCACGGCCCACGCCACCGCGTCGCCCGCCTGCGCCAGCACCTGCAGGCGGCGCAGCGCCTCGGGCCGCGCCGCGGGCAGCCACACCACGACCCCGCCGAAGGCCTGGCTGCGCAGCACCTGCTCGGCCGCCCACAGCAGGTCGGCCTGCGCCGCGGCCTTGCCGGCGCCGGCCGGCGCGCGCACCCAGAACACCTGCCGCGCCGGCAGCCCCCAGCCGGCCAGGCACGCCGCGTTCGGCAGGTGCGGCGGCCCCACCAGCGCCAGGCGCCGCGGCGCCGCCGCCAGCGCGGCCAGTGCCGGGCGCAGCAGGCGCAGCTCGCCCACGCCGGGCTCGGCCAGCAGCAGCTCGGTCAGCGCCCCCAGCGGCCAGCCGCCGCCCGGCAATTCGGCCGACAGCGCCGCATGGCCGGTCTCCAGCGCCGGCACGCTGCCCGCCTGCCCCGCGCGGCCGAGCTGCCCGGCGCGCCACAGGCCGGGATGGCGCTGCGCGAGCGCCTCCAGCGCCGCCTGGCGGCCAGCCTCGGCGGGCTGGACCACGGGCGGCACGGGTGGATCAACGGGCGGCGCGTGCGAGCCGGAGGAAACGAGGGAACTCATGTGATGCTTGCGACCTTGTGACGGCCTTATCCGCGCGGCAAGGCGGCGGGATAAGGTGGGACAAGGCGGGATAGGCGGAATCTCCGAATACTGTATGTTTATACAGTATCGCGGCGGACGCAAGGGGGAGATGCAGGGAGTGCCGGGATCGCCGCCCCGTGGCGGGACGGCGGCGGGACGGCGGCGGGATCGTGACGAGAAGGCGGCCGGGACACAGCCGCCGCGGGCATCGCGGCAACGGTGTCCCGGCCCGATTTGCGCTACGAGAAGCGCGCTTCCGGATCGGGCACGTTGCCCTGCCTGGCGAGGAAATCGAGGTCGCAGCCTTCGTCCGCCTGCAGCACGTGCTCGATGTGCAGCAGGCCGAAGCCGCGCTCGTAGTGCGGCGGCGGCGCGACCCAGGCCTTGCGCCGCGCTTCGATCTCGGCCTCGTCCACCAGCAGGTCGAGCCGGCGGCCTTCGGTGTCGAGGCGCACCAGGTCGCCGTCGCGCACCAGCCCCAGCAACCCGCCCACGCGGCTTTCCGGGCAGACGTGCAGGACGCAGGTGCCGTAGCTGGTGCCGCTCATGCGCGCGTCGGAGATCCGCACCATGTCGCGCACGCCGGCCGCCAGCAGCTTCTTGGGGATCGGCAGCATGCCCCATTCCGGCATGCCGGGCGCGCCGGTCGGGCCGCTGTCCTGCAGCACCAGCACGCTGTCCGCGGTCACGGCGAGGTCGGGGTCGTCCACGCGCGCGAGCATGTCCTGGAAGTTGCGGAACACCACGGCCGGGCCGGTGTGCTGGAGCAGGCGTGGGTCGGCCGCGGCGCGCTTGAGCACCGCGCCGCGCGGCGCCAGGTTGCCGCGCAGCACCACCAGCCCGCCGGCCCCGTAGACCGGGTTTTCCTCGGTGCGGATGACGTCGTCGTTGTAGACCTCGGCCTGCTCGATGTTCTCGCCCAGCGTGCGGCCGGTGACGGTCTGGCAGGACAGGTCGAGGTGCCCGGCGATGCGCTTGAGCAGCGCCAGCAGCCCGCCCGCGTAGAACAGGTCCTCCATCAGGTAGGTGCCGCTGGGCTGCAGGTTGCACAGCACCGGCACCGTCTCGCTGGCGCGCGAGAAATCGTCGAGCGACAGTTCGACGCCGAGGCGGCGCGCCATCGCCACGAGGTGGATGAGGGAGTTGGTCGAGCCCGACAGCGCCATGTCCGTGACCACGGCGTTCAGGAAGCTCTGGCGCGTGACGATGTCCTTCGGCCGCAGGTCTTCCCACACCATCTCGACGATGCGGCGCCCGGACATCGACGCCATCTGCGAATGCGTGGCGTCGACCGCGGGGATCGAGCTGGCGCCCGGCAGGGTCAGCCCCAGCGCGTCGGCCATGCTGGTCATGGTCGAGGCGGTGCCCATCGTGTTGCAGGTGCCCGGCGAGCGCGCCGTGCCCTCGCCGACCTGCCGCCACGATTTTTCGTCGAGCTTGCCGGCGCGGTAGTCGGCCAGGGCCTGCCAGGTGCTGGAGCCGGTGCCCAGCATCTGCTGGCCGCGCCAGTGCCCGCGCAGCATCGCGCCGGCGGGCACGAAGATGGCCGGGATATTCATCGATGCGGCCGCCATCAGCAGCCCGGGCGTGGTCTTGTCGCAGCCGCCCAGCAGCACGGCGCCGTCGATCGGGTGCGAGCGCAGGATCTCTTCCGCGTCCATCGCCAGCAGGTTGCGGTAGATCAGCGTGCTGGGGCGCACGTAGGTCTCGCCCACGCTCAGCGTCGGCATCACCACCGGGAAGCCGCCGGCCTGCCAGACGCCGCGCTTGACCTCCTCGATGCGCTGCGGGAAATGCGTGTGGCAACTGTTGAGGTCCGACCACGTGCTGAGGATGCCGATGACCGGCTTGCCCTGGAAGTCCTCGCTGGTGTAGCCCATCTGCTTGGTGCGGTACGACTTGTGGTTGCCGGGCTGGCCGGCCGCGCCGAACCAGCGCTGGCTGCGCAGCTGGGACAGTTCAATTCGCTTTCTGCTCATGGGGAATGGCTCTCAGGCGGCGGTGATTTCCGCGAGCAGGGCTTCGCTGCGCCGCGCCAGGATCGACAGGTCGGAGCCCACCGCGACGAAGTCGTAGCCCTGCGCCAGCAGCTCGCGCGCCTGCGCGGGGTTGAAGTTGAGGATGCCCGGCGCCTTGCCGGCCGCGCGGATGTCGGCCAGGATGCGCGCGATCGCCGCCGTCACCTCGGGCGCGCCCGGCTGGCCGTACAGCCCCATGTTGGCGGCCAGGTCGTTGGGGCCGACGAACAGGCCGTCCACGCCGTCGACCGCGCCGATCTCGCGCACGGCCGCGGCGGCCGCCGGCGATTCGATCTGCACCACGATGCACTGCGCCTCGGCGTAGCGCTGGCCGTAGTCCTTGATGCGCGAGAAGCCGTTGGCGCGCATGTTGCCGCTCACGCCGCGGATGCCGTGCGGCGGGTAGCGCGTGGCGGCCACGGCCTGCCGCGCTTCCTCGGCGGACTGCACGAACGGCACCATGAACGAGCGGATGCCGGCGTCGAGCAGGCGCTTGAACACGACCGGCTCGTTGGCCGGGATGCGCACCACCAGTTCCGCCGTGCCGCCCTGCGCGGCGCGCAGGTGGTCGACGACCTGGGAGACGTCGACGCAGGCGTGCTCCATGTCGAGCAGCAGCCAGTCGTAGCCGGAGCCGGCCACCACCTCGGTGACGTGGGGGCTTTCGAGCGTGAGCCACAGGCCGGGCTGCTTGCGCCCCTCGCGCAAGCCTTCCTTGAAGCGGTTCGGTCGCAGGGTTTCAGGTGTTTTCATGTCAGTCGGCCTTGATGTTGGCGGCTTTGGCGAGATTTGCCCACTTGGGCGCTTCGGTGTGCACGAAGGCATTGAATGCCCTGGCGTCCATGCCCGCGGGCTCCAGCCCCTGGCCGCGCAGTTGCTGGACCACCTCGGGCTGCTGCAGCGCCTTGAGCACCGCGCGCGACACCGTGTTGACGATCGCGTCGGGCGTGCCCGCCGGCGCGAGGAAGCCCTGGAAACCGGTGGCATCGATGCCCGGCAGGCCGGCCTCGGTGAAGGTCGGCACGTTGGGCAGCGTGGCCAGCCGCTTGCTGCCGGTGACGGCCAGCGCGCGCAGGCGGCCGGTCTGGACGAACGACTGCACCACGGGCGGCGCGTCGACCATGAACTGGACCTGCCCGCCGAGCACGTCGTTGAGCGCGGGCACGCTGGCCTTGTACGGCACCATCAGCATGTCGACGCCGGCGCTGCGCTTGACCATCTCCATGGCGAAATGCTGCGACGAGCCGACGCCGGCCACGGCCGCGCTGATCTTGCCGCCGCTCGACTTGCTGTAGGCAATGAATTCCTTCAGGTCGCGCGCGGGCACGCCGGGGTTGACCACGGCCACGAGCTCGTTGGTGGTGGCGCGGGCCACCGGCACGAAATCCTTCAGCGGATCATACGAAAGCTGCTTGTAGATGGCCGGATAGATCACGATGACGCCGGTATTGGCCAGCAGCAGCGTGTAACCGTCCGCCGGCTGGCGGGCCGCGTAGGCGGCGCCGAGGATGCCGCCCGCGCCGGGCCGGTTGTCGATCACCACCGACACGCCCAGGTATTCGGACAGCTTCGATTGCAGGGTGCGGGCGATGAAGTCGATGTTGCCGCCGGGCGCGAACGGCACCACCAGCCTGACCGGCTTGTCGGGATACTGGGCCGCGGCCACGGTGGCCCACAGCATGGCCACGCAGGCCAATAAGCGCTTCATGAATGTCTCCGGATGGTTTTTATAGGTGAGCACGGAAAGTCTAGGTGTGCCCTCATGGATTGTCAATAATCTAATCGATAATTCAACGGGCCGACAGCCTGGCCTGCCCGGCGGGGTCGCGCCGGGGCGGGTAGCACATACCGCGGGGAAAAAGAAGGTCGTTGCGCAGCGGCCCGGCAAGGCCGGAAGCGGCGGCGCCCGATGCCGCTCCTGTGGCGGACCTTGGGCGAGCTTGTGGCGCTCTTGTGCCGCCCTATGCCGCTCTACACCGCCCCATGCCGCCTTATGTCGCCCTACGCCGCGTACCGGTGCACGAACTTGGTGTTCAGGTATTCCCGCACGCCGATCTCGCCGCCCTCGCGGCCGAAACCGCTTTGCTTGATGCCACCGAACGGCGCCTCCGGCGTGGCCACCGCCGTGGTGTTCACGCCCACCATGCCGGACTCGAGCGCGTTCGCCACGCGGTCCGCGGCCTCGGCCGAGCGCGTGTACAGATAGGCGGCCAGCCCCGCCTCCAGCGCGTTCGCGCGCGCGATGGCCTCGTCGGCATCGTCGACGGGAACGATCGCCATCACCGGCGCGAACGGCTCCTCGTGGAGGATCTCGGCGTCGTCCGGCACGTCGGCCAGCACCGTGGGTTCGTAGAAATAGCCGCGGACCAGCTCGGGCGGACGCCGCCCGCCGCACAGCAGCCGCGCGCCGCGGGACAGCGCATCGCGCACCAGCCGCTCGGTGCGCACCCGCTGCCGCTCGGTGGCCAGCGGCCCCATGTCGATGTTCTCCTGCTGGCCGTTGCCGACGCGCAGGCGCCGGGCGCGGGCCACCACCGCGGCCTCGAAGGCCGCCATCACCGGACGCGCGACGAAGAAGCGGCCCGGCGACACGCACACCTGGCCGGCGTTGCGGAACTTGGCCTGCACCGCGGCCGCCGCCGCGGCCTCGACGTCGGCATCGTCGAGGACGATGAACGGCGCATGCCCGCCCAGCTCCATCGTCAGGCGCTTGACGGTATCCGCGCTCTGGCGGATCAGCAGCTGGCCGACGCGGGTCGAGCCGGTGAAGCTGATCTTGCGCACCGCCGGCGCGGCCATCAGCGGCGCGACCACGTCGTCGGGCGTGCCGATCAGCAGGTTGACCGCGCCCGCGGGCACGCCCGCGTCGTGGCAGCACCGCACCAGCGCGGCCACGCTGCCCGGCGCTTCCTCGGCCGGCCGCACGATGACCGCGCAGCCGGCCGCCAGCGCCATCGCCAGCTTGCGCGCGGCCAGGTTGACCGGGAAATTCCACGCCGTCAGCGCCAGCACGACACCCACCGGCTCGTAGCGCACCTCCAGCCGGCTGGCCGCCGTGCGCCCGCCCAGCACCAGGCCGTAGAGGCGCCGGGCCTCGTCCGCGCACCACTCGAAATGCTCGGCGGAGACCGCCACCTCGGCGCGCGCCTCGGCCAGCGTCTTGCCGACTTCCAGCGTCAGCAGGCGCGCCAGTTCCTCCTGGCGCTCGCGCATCAGGCGGCCGACCTCCCGCAGCACGTCGGAGCGCGCCCACGGCGCCGTCCCGCTCCAGCGCTCCAGGCCGCGCTGCGCGGCCCGCAGCGCGGCGCCGACCTCCGCCTCGCCGGCGCCGGCCACGGTGCCGAGCAGCGTCTCGGTGGCGGGATCGATGACCGGAATGGCGGGGGCATCGGCAGCCGCGGCCAGGACCTCGGCCCCGTCGATGAAGTGTGTGGGTGTCTTGTACATGATGCCTCTCTGTGGATCGTTGGGACGGGGATGCGCCGCGGCAGGCTCATGCCTGGCAAGACATCCGGTCGGGTCTGGCGGGGTGCAGAGGACGCGGGGCGTCCGTGCCGCGATTCTGGGACGCCCCAACCATATTGTCAATAATAGTATTGATATTAATATGGACGAAGTCGCCGCGCCGCATTGACCGCCCGCCGCGGCCCCGCGTAACCTCTCTCCGGGGCGCATGTAGAATTGCCGCGATCCACGTCCCTGCGGGAAGGCGTGCGACGCGGCGCGCGGCGCCGCGCCCTGTCCCGTCTTACTTACGATCCATTCATGTCCGTCGCGCAAAACCGCCATATCGAATCCGCCAGCAAACCCTTCGACGTTCCCGCCGCCGTGTGCGAACTGGAAGAGGACATCGTGCTCGGCCGGCTGCATCCGCGCGAACGGCTGATCGAAGACGACCTGATGCGCCGCTTCGACCTCAAGCGGCACGCCGCGCGCGAGACGCTCTCCGAGCTGGCCCGCCTCGGGCTGGTCGAGCGCCGCAAGAACATCGGCTGCGAGGTGCGCGCGTTCAGCGCGCGCGAAGTGGCCGAGCTGTACCAGTTGCGCGAGCTGCTCGAGAGCGAGGCCGCGCGCATCCTGCCCTGCCCGCTGCCCGAGGAAGGCCTGCAGCGCCTCATCGAGATCCAGCGCGAGCACGATGCCGCCGTCGCCGCGAACGACCCGCGCGCGGTGTTCCGCAGCAACCAGCACTTTCACGAGACGCTGTTCGGCTTCTGCGAGAACGCCACGCTGCAGCGCGCGATCCAGGAATACGCGCGCCAGACGCACCCGATCCGCTTCAGCTCGCTGGTCGACCCGGCCTACCGCGCGCGCGCGCGCGACGAACACTGGGCCATCATCGACGCCCTGCGCGAAGGGCGCCGCGACGACCTCGTCACGTTGTGCCGCAATCACCTCGCGCCGTCGCGCGACGCCTACCTTGCGCTGAACCGGCATCTGTTCGCCGGCGCCTGAAACCGCGCGGCGCCACGCGCCCCTGACACCACGCCGGCCACACACGCCGGCCACGCCGGCTGGCCGCGCCAGCCCTCACCCTCTTCCGCTCCCCGGCGATCTCCGCTCGACAAGCCCCGGCGTTCGTGCCAGAATCCGTCAATAGTATTATTGATAATTATCCGGAGAGCGTTCACCATGCCTCAGACTCCCAAGGACGGCACCACCGTCGTCCTGCCGCGCGGCCTTCGCAAGGGCCTCACCAACTACGGTGACACCGGCTTCTCCCTGTTCCTGCGCAAGGCGTTCATCAAGGGCGCCGGCTACACCGACGAGGCGCTCGACCGCACCATCGTCGGCGTGGTCAACACCGGCAGCGGCTACAACCCGTGCCACGGCAACGCGCCGCAACTGATCGAGGCGGTCAAGCGCGGCGTGATGATGGCCGGCGGGCTGGCGATCGACTTCCCCACCATCTCGATCGCCGAGAGCTTTTCCGCGCCCACCAGCATGTACCTGCGCAACCTCATGTCGATGGACACCGAGGAAATGATCCGCGCGCAGCCGATGGACGCGGTGGTGCTGATCGGCGGCTGCGACAAGACCGTGCCGGCGCAGCTGATGGGCGCGGCCTCGGCCAACATCCCGATGGTGCAGCTCATCACCGGCTCGATGCTGACCGGCGGCCATCGCGGCGAGCGCGTGGGCGCGTGCACCGACTGCCGCCGCTACTGGGGGCGCTTCCGCGCCCAGGAGATCGACGAGCAGGAGATCACCGAGGTCAACGGCAAGCTGGTGGCCAGCGTCGGCACCTGCTCGGTGATGGGCACGGCCAGCACGATGGCGTGCCTGGGCGAGGCGCTCGGCATCGTCATGCCGGGCGGCGCCTCGCCGCCGGCCGTCACCTCCGACCGCATCCGCATCGCCGAGCTCAGCGGCAGGCAGGCCGTCGAGATCGCGCGCACGGGCCTCACGCCGGACCGCATCCTCACCGCCAAGGCGTTCGAGAACGCCCTGCGCGTGCTGCTCGCCATCGGCGGCTCGACCAACGGCATCATCCACCTGACCGCCATCGCCGGCCGCATGGGCTTCGAGGTGGACCTCGACGCCTTCGACCGCATGAGCCGCGAGACGCCGGTGCTGGTCGATCTCAAACCATCCGGCCAGCACTACATGGAAGACCTGCATTTCGCCGGCGGCATGCCCGCGGTGCTGCGCGAGCTGCGCCCGCTGCTGCATCTCGACGCGCTGACCGTCACCGGCCGCACGCTCGGCGAGGAGATCGATGCGTTCCGGCCGTTCCCGCAGACCGTGGTGCGGCCCATCGCCGACCCGATCTACCCGGCCGGCGGCATCGCCTTCCTGCGCGGCAACCTCGCGCCCGGCGGCGCCATCATCAAGCAGTCCGCCGCCAACCCGGAACTGATGGAGCACGAAGGCCGCGCCGTGGTGTTCGAGGATTCGGCGGATCTCGCCAGCCGCATCGACGACCCCGAGCTCGACGTCCACGCCGACGACATCCTGGTGCTCAAGCACATCGGCCCGGCCGGCGCGCCGGGCATGCCCGAGGCCGGCTACCTGCCCATTCCCAAGAAGCTGGCCAGCGCCGGCGTCAAGGACATGGTGCGCATCTCCGACGGCCGCATGAGCGGCACCGCGGCCGGCACCATCGTGCTGCACGTCACGCCCGAGGCGGCGCTCGGCGGGCCGCTCGCGCTGGTGCGCAGCGGCGACCGCATCCGCCTGAGCGTATCGGCGCGCAGCATCGCGCTGCTGGTATCGGACCAAGAACTCGCGCGCCGCCGCGAGGCGCTGGCGCCGCCCGCGCCGGCGGCGCCGGCGGCCCCCCTGCGCGGCTACCGCAAGCTGTTCCTCGAGCAGATCACGCAGGCCGACAAAGGCTGCGATTTCGCGTTCCTGCGCGCTACCGAGATGATCGGCCGCGTGCCGGGCCATGCGGTGGATGCAGCGGATGCGCCGGACCAGGAATGACCCGGGCCGGGCACAAATGAACAAGGCCGCGCCCAGGGCGCGGCCAGTCATGCCAAGCGCGGCGACACAACCCGCGCGCCGCGCCGCGCGCGGCAGCGCTTGCCCGCCGGGCCGGCGCTACCGCAATGCCAGACGCAGCGGCGCCTGCCAGGCCTCCGCTTCCAGCAACGGCGACAGATGTCCGTAGCGCCCGTGCACGGTGGTGCGCACGACGGAGGCCGGATAGTCCGCGCGGGCCGCCGCTGCCGCGGCATCGTCGTCGGGGGGAAACAATACGTCGGAGGTACAGCGCAGCCAGTGGACCGGCATGGGCGCCGCCGCCAGCGCCACGCTCGCATCGAAGCGGCGGGCGGCATCGCGCAGGGCCGCCAGCGACCACGGCGAAAAGCGCGCGGCCCAGGCTTCGGCCTCGTCCTGCAGGCGGGCTTCCACGGCGTTCATGTCATGCGGCTGACGGTCGGCGAGCCACGCGGCGTAGCCGTAGCGCTGCAAGGTCGCGCGCCGCATGGCGACCCAGGCTTCGCGTGCGGCCGGCACGCCCGCGTCGAGCGCGGCGGCGAGCTGGCGCAGCTGGGTCACATCCTGCGCGGTGCCGTTGCCGCGCGGCGCCGAGGCCAGCACCACCACCCGCGCCGCCGGCACGGGTCCGGCCACCGCCCACTGGAACGCCTGGTATCCGCCATAGGAAAAACCGAGCACGGCGTCCAGGCGCGCCACGCCGAGCGAGCGCAGCCACAGCCCCTGCAGGCGCACCGTGTCCGCGATGGAAACCGGCGGGAAATCCGCGGCAGACGTGGCAGATGTAGCAGACGCGGCAGGAGAATCGGCCGGGCCGCTGCTGCCGAAGCAGGAGCCCAGCGCGTTGGGCACCAGCACGCAGGTCTGCCGCGTGTCGAGAAGCGCGTCCGGCCCCAGCCAGGCGCTGGCCCAGCCGGCATCGGGATAGGCCGGGCCGCTGGCGGGCGGCAGCGCGTGATGGCTGCCTGAAATGCCGTGCAGCAGCAGCACCACCGAACGCGCTTGCGCGGGCTCCGGCCCGTAGCGCGACCACGCCAGGCGCACCGGCGAGAGCGCGCCGCCGCCGTCCAGCGGCAGGCTGTCGAACGTGGCAATACCCGCCGCGCTGGCAACGGATGACATCGGGAATGGCGTCTGGCTGGTGGACTCGCTCATGGACATGGGAGATTCATGGACATGGGAGCTGCCAGGGCGGCCGCCCGCCCATCGCGGTGATGCGACAGATGGCGTGGCGCATGGCGGCGGGCAGCTCCCGCGTGGTGGTCTTGTGCATCACGCGGCGATTGTCCCACAGCATGACATCGCCCGCCGGCCGCCCGATGGTTCAGTTGATGCGGTACCGCTTGACCATGTCCCAGTCCAGCTCGATGCCGAAGCCCGGGCCTTGCGGGATCGCCATGATGCCGTCCTTGATGTGCGGCGGGTTGGCCCACATGCCGGGGAAGATCGGATCGCGGTCCGGGTCCGGGAAGCACTCCACGCAGATGCCGTGCGGCAGCGCGCCGAGCATGTGCGAGGCGATCTGCGGCTCCTCGTGGTGCGCCATGCGCACGCCGGCCAGCGCGCAGGCCGCCGCCGCGCGGCGCCATTCGGTGATGCCGCCGCCCTCCGAGGCGTCGAAGTTGACGATGTCCACCGCGCCGGCGTCGAGCAGGCGGCGCACGCCCGCCGCACTGACCTCGCTCTGGCCCGCGTTGATGGGGATCGAGGTGGCGCGCCGCACCTCGGCCATGCCGCGCACGTCGTCGTGCCAGTGGCACGGCTCCTCGAACCACGCGATGTCGTAGCGCTCGACGAGGCGGGCGAAGCGCGTGGCTTCCTCCACGCTCCAGCCGCGGTTGGCGTCCACCGCCAGCAGGAAGTCGTCGCCGCCGCCTTCGCGCGCGTACTTCACGCGCTCGGCGTCCACCTCGGGCGTCGCGCCGCCCACCTTGACCTTGCAGCCGGCCATGCCCACCGAGCGCAGCCACGCCATCTCCCCGGCGAGATCGGCCGGCGTCTTGCCGGGCAGGTAATAGCCGGCGATGGCGATGATGGGCAGTTCCTGGCGGTAGCCGCCCATCAGCCGGCACACATTGATGCCGAGCGCCTTGCCGGCCAGGTCCCACACCGCCGAATCGACGCAGGCGATGGCGTTCATCACCAGCGGCCGGTCGGCCGCGCGGATGGTCAGGCGGAACAGCTTTTCCCAGATGCGCTCGCTGGCATGCACCGATTCGCCGATCAGCAGCGGCGCCATGTCCTGCTCGATCATGCGCGCGATCTCGGGGCCGTGCTCGCGCGGGTCGCCGTTGTAGACCTCGCTCACCAGCCCGGAACTGGTGTGGATGCGGGTGATCACCGTGGCGCGGCTGTCGACCTTGTACGAGCTGCCGGAAAACACCTTGTTGAGCGGGATGCGGACGGCGATGGCCTCTACGCGTTCGATCTTCATTGTTGGAATTCCTTTGATCCTGGCTATGTTTTCGTATGAAGGAATGTCGGAGCGGCAAGGCTCAGTCGATCGTCGCGCCCGAGCGCTTGACGATGGCCGACCACTTGACGCTCTCGGACTGGATGTAGGCGCCCAGCGCCTCGGGCGTGGAGCCCACCGGCACGATGCCGTCGAACATGAAGCGCTTGCGCAGGTCCGAGCTCTTGATCAGCTCGGCGATCTCCGCGCTGAGCTTGTCGATGATGGGCCGCGGCGTGCCGCGCGGCGCCAGCAGCGCGTACCACACGTTGGACTCGTAGCCGGGCACGCCGGCCTCGGCGATGGTCGGCACGTCGGGCATGGAGGCCGCGCGCTGCGCGGTGGACACCGCCAGCACGCGCAGCTTGCCGGCCTTGATCTGCTGCGACGCCACGCCGTAGCTGGCGAACATCGCGCTGACCTCCCCGGCCAGCAGCGCCGGCATGGCCGGCCCCGTGCCCTTGTACGGCACGTGCACGAGGTTGAGCCCGGCCATCGACTTGAGCAGCTCCATCGACAGGTGCGGCCCGCTGCCGTTGCCGGACGAGCCATAGGTGTACTTGCCCGGGTTCGCCTTGACCAGCTTGATGAACTCGGCCAGGGTCTTGGCCGGCACGGAGGGATTGACCACCAGGAAATACGGCGCCGAGGCCAGCAGCGAGACCGGCTCGAAATCCTTGACCGGGTCATACGACAGGTGGCGGTACAGGCTCGGGTTGACGGCAAGCTGCGAGGTCAGCGCCAGCGCCAGCGTATAGCCGTCCGGATCGGACTTGGCCACCAGGTCCATGCCGATGTTGCCGTTGGCGCCGCCGCGGTTGTCCACGATGATGCGCTGGCCCATGTGTTCCGACATGTACATCGTCAGCGGGCGCGCCACGGTGTCGCCGCCGCCGCCCACCGGATAGGGCACCACCAGCCGCACGGGGTGGTTCGGGTAGCCGTCGGCCTGCGCGGGGGCCGCCAGCGCGGCGCCCGTGCACAGCAGCGCCAGCGCGGCCATGCGTCTCGATATCCTGGCAATCCGGTTCATGGTTGTGTCTCCTGTCTGTGTGACGTGTGTTTGTTATGTGTCGTCTGGATGCGGCGCGCGCCGTCAGCCGAGCCAGCCGCTGGCCCGGGTCTCGGCCAGGAAGCGCTCGACGATGCGCGGCGCCTGGCCGACGTAGGTGGCGGGATCGAGCAGCGCCTTGAGCGCGGCCGGCTCCAGCGCGGCGCGGATCGCCGGGTCGCGCGACAGCGCCTGCTCGAAGGTGATGCCGCCCTCCATGCCCTGCATGGCGGCGGCGTAGACCAGCTCGTGCGCGCTCTGCTTGCCGACCTTGTCGGCCAGCGCGAACATCACGCGCTCCGACATCAGGAAGCCGCCCAGCAGGTCGAGGTTGGCGCGCATGCGCGCGGCGTTCACGGTGAGGCCGGACAGCGCGTACTGCATCATCTGCAGCATCGCCGCGGCCATCATGCAGGCCTCCGGCACCGCCTTCCACTCCATGCGCACCGCGGCCACGTCGCGCTCGTGCTCGGCCATCTGCGCGTCGTGCATCATCGCCACGCTGTAGCGGATCGCGCGGCTGAGCGTGACCACGGTTTCCACCACGGCCGGGTTGCGCTTGTGCGGCATGGTGGAGGAACCGACCTTGCCCTCACTGAACGGCTCGGCCAGCTCGCCGGTCTCGTCGCCCTCCAGGTTCATGATCTCGTTGGCGATCTTGCCCAGCGAGGCGCCGATCAGGCCGAGCACGCTCACGTACTCGCCCAGGCGGTCGCGCGCCGGCTGCCAGCTGATCGGCGCCACGCCCAGCCCGAGGCGCGCCATCAGGCGCGCCTCCAGCGCACCGGCCTGCTCGCCGAACGACGCCTGCGTGCCCACCGCGCCCACCATCTGACCGACGAAGGTGCGCGGCTCCAGCGCGCGCATGCGCTCGTGGTGGCGGCCCAGCTCCGACAGCCAGATCGCGCACTTGTGGCCGAACGTGATCGGCAGGGCCTGCACGCCGTGCGTGCGCCCGGCCATCGGCGTGTGCTTGTGCTCGTCGGCCAGCCGGTACAGCTCGCGCGACACCGCGGTCAGGTCCCGCATCAGGATGGCGTGGGCCTGCCGCACCTGGAGCATCATGCCGGTGTCGTAGACGTCCTGCGAGGTCGGCCCGAAATGCACGAACTCGCCCAGCCCGCCCGCGCACTGGCGCTGCAGCGCGCGCACCGCCGGCACCAGCGGGTGCTTCACGCGGCGCGTCTCGGCGGCCAGCGCGGGCAGGTCGATGTCCGCCACGCGCGCCTTCGCGCCGATCTCGGCGGCCGCGGCCGCGGGAATCATGCCGAGCTCCGCCTGCGCGGCCGCCAGCGCGGCCTCGAAGTCGAACCACTTCTGCACGCGGTTCTCTTCCGAGAATACCGCGCGCATTTCATCGGTACTCCACATGTGCTGCTGGAGCGGCTGGTCGAACACGCTGCTTGTCATGGCGGGAAGCCTTTGTCTCCTCGATCGGTGGGGCCATTCTGGGCTTCGGGCTTCTTTCTGTAAAATGACATGTTCGTAGACAATCATTACCGGAATGGCATGATATGACCCTCCAGCAATTGCGCTGCCTGCAGGCGGTCATCGCCAGCCAGCTCAGCATCTCGCGCGCCGCGGATGCGCTGCACACCACCCAGCCGGCGGTCAGCAAGCTGATCCGCTCCCTCGAAAACGAGATCGGCGTGGAACTGTTCGTGCGCCGCGGCAACCGGCTGGTCGGCCTGACCGACGCGGGCCAGGAAGCGCAAGCGCTGTCGCGCCGCGTGCTCAACGACACGCGCGCGCTGGCGGGCCTGGCCGGCGCGGGGCAGGCCGGCGGCAGCGGCACGCTGCGCGTGGGCACCACCCACATCCACGCGCGCTACGGCCTGCCGGACGTGATCCGCCGCTTCAGCAAGGCCCATCCGGCGGTCAACCTCGAATTGCTGCAGGGCCATCCCGCGCAGATCGTGCAGTGGGTCAGCGACAACGCGGTGGACCTCGGCATCTCCACGCTGCCAGACAACACGCCCGAAGGCATCGTCGCGCTGCCGGCCTATCCCATCCCGCGCTGCCTGATCGTGCCGCGTCGCCATCCGCTGCTCAAGCTCGCGCGCGTGAGCGTGGAGGACATCGCGCGCTATCCGCTCGTGACCTACGACGAGCACTTCAATTCGGGATGGATGGTCACGCGCGAGTTCCAGCGCCGCGGCCTGTCGCCGCGCGTGGTGGTGCGCGCCACCGACGCCAACGTGATCAAGGCCTACGTGGCCGCCGGCCTCGGCGTGGCGGTGGTGCAGCAGATGGCGGTGGAGCCGCGGCGCGACACCGACCTCGCCGTGATCGACACCGGCGAGCTGTTCCCGCCGTCGATGGCCTCGGTCAGCCTGCGAGAGGACCAGTACGTGCGCGGCTACATGCAGGACTTCATCGACATGATCGCGGCGGGCGGGCGCCGCTGAAACCGCGGCCATTCCCGGCACGCCCTCCCGCATTTCCCCTTCCCGCCTCTCTCCTTCCCGCCTCGCGCCGGCATCGTAGATGAAATACCACTCGTATGTGGGGATTTCTGGTGCATGTGCTTTTTACACGAATACCCTAAAACTAGAATCTGTTTGAAATACGATTTTTTGCAGACAAAATCATCTGGTCATTAGCAGGATTCCTGCCTTGCATTAAAAGGCCCACCGCAATTCGACGCAATCCGACGCAATTGAACCGGGGGAGACACAGATGCAATTGAACGCGCAATTCAGCAGGCTTCTGGCATTCATCGTGCTCGCGGCGGCAACCGCGCTGGGCGGTTGCGGCGGCGACGGCGGCGGCAGCCCCGCCGGCACCGCCGACGCCAGCGGCTCGCCGGCACCCGTCGCCGGCAACCCCGCCAACCCGGCCAACCCCGCCAATCCCCCTTCCACGCCACCGCCCGGCGGCGCCGACGCGCAGGCGCACACCCTGGTGCTCGCCGGCATCGACGGGCTCACCGCGGGCGCGCACGGCAGCACGTGGCGCGCTTATTTCCTCGCCGCCACGCGCGGCGGCCTTGGCGACGGCGGACCCGGCTACCTGCCGTTCGACGACCCCGCCGCCACCAGGACCGCCGACCTGCGCCACCTCCACATCCATGACCCGATGGGCAGGCTCTCGCTCGACGGGCGCGGCATCGCCACCGACGCGGGCACCGGCACTGCCGCCTTCTCGCTGACCCCGCCCAGCCTGTGGTCGAACGCGCGGCTGTTCTACCTCCGGCAGCCCGGCGGCGGCGCCATGCAGTGCCGGACCACCAACGCGGGCGACGCCGGGCAGGCCGTGCAGACCGACGCCGCCGCCAACACGCTGGCGTGGATCGACCTGGCCTACCAGCCGGCCGCCGGCGGTGGCGGCGTGGGCGTGGGCTGCAGCCAGATCACCGGCAAGGTGACGGTGTTCGGCGCGCTGTTCTCGCTCGGCAGCCTCGGCATCCAGCTCGGCAACACCGGCCAGCGCGGCCGGCGCCTAGCCGCGGTGGCCGCGCAGGACAGCGACATGCGCCGGCAATGGTTCGCCGCGCTCAAGCCCGCCGCCTACCTGCTCAATGGCGGCCTCAACGACCGCTATTCCCGCACCGCGCAGCAGCACGAGTCCGACCTGCTCGCCGTCATCCAGGACATCGTCGCCGCCAGCCCGGCCACGCGCATCCTGGTGGTGCAGTCCGGCGAGACGCGCGACTGGCAGGTCTCCGCGCTGGCCGCGTTCGCGCCGCGCAAGCAGAGCGTCGCCACGCAGACCGGCGCCGGCTACGTCGACCTGCGCGCGCTGCTCGGCTCGTTCGCGCAGGCCACCGCCAGCGGCTACATGGCGGACGACGAGCATCCCGGCGATGCGGGCAACCGCCTGATCGGCCCCTACCTCGCGGACCAGCTCGGCCTGCGCTCGCTGCTGCCGGATCCCGGGGCCACGGCCTTTCCCCCGCTGCTTTCGCCATGAGCCGCCAGGAGCCCACCGCCGGTGGGCTTCTTGCATAAGGAGTCGCTTCAAGAAGATCCTGGCGTCGTTGCGCGGCACGGCAAGTACCGCTTGTACTGTCCGCGGCCGCGCGCCTGGCCAGGACCGCTTCGCTTCATCTTGAAACGACTTCCAGGAGGCCGCCTGCGCGGCGCGGCCGGCAACCCGCACAGCCCGTACCACGCCATCCGAGGAGACGCATGAAAGATACGACCGTGTTCACGAGCCAGGAACTGGATACCTATTTTTCCTCCTACGTGGGGATGGAAGGCGGCAACCCGGCGGCGGCGGTCTGGTTCTGCGACAGCAGCCCGCAGCGCTGGACCGAGCCGCTGCGCGCGCCGCTGCTGCCGCGCCTGGCGCCGCACGCCTGGGACGCGGCCTTCCGCGCCGAGCACCGCGACAGCATGGCCCGATGGCTGAGCTACCAGCGCATCGCGCGCATCATGGCCGCGGCGCGCGCCGAGGTGCTGGGCCGGCGCCTGAGCGACACCGACTGGAAGCCGTATTTCGAGCAGGAACTGTTCAGCCCCGACGGCGCCGAGTTCAAGCTCAACCTGTTCCCCGTGCCGGACCAGCTCGACGGCGTCGCCAGGTGGTCGACCGTGTTCCGCGGCCAGCCCGCGCTGCTGCCCAAGGAGCGCTACCTCGACCTGTGCCGCTTCGGCGGGCGCTTTCGCTTCCTGGCCCGCATCTGCGCGTGCTGGCAGCCCAAGGTGGTGGTCTGCTTCGGCCAGCGCCACACGCAGGACTTCATCCGCGCGTTCGGGCTCGGCAAGACCGTGGCGGACGAATGGCAGCTGCAGCCGGCCGACCTGGTGATGTCGCTGCGCGTGTTCCGCGGCGACGGCACCACCTGGATCATCTGCCCCGCGCTGGCCGGCGCCAACGGCCTGAACTCGGACGTGCTGCTCAACGCGTTCGGCAAGCTGCTGGCCACCAGCTTCGGCGCCGCCCGCGGCGACGCGCCGGCTGCGCGCGGGCCGCGGCGGCAGCCCGCGCCCGAGGATGCCGGCGGCCACTGCTGCACGTAGTTCCCCCGCACGCTCCCCCGACCGATGCCGCCATGCCACCGCCCGGTGGCACGGCGCGGCATGCCGGAAGCAAACCGGTCCGGCAACGGATTGCGCGCGCCGCAATGCCGATCCGGCATCGGCATTGATATCGGCATCGATGCCGATCGCGTATTTTTTCCGATATTTACCGTAAAACAACTTAGTAGCTCGGTGGGGTATTTTTTTGATTTTCACCTCGCCGCCATCGCGCGCCGCGCATTTCCTTCAGGCGAAGCACACGACTGCCACGGTTTTGAAACACGGCGGCCCTCCCGGCAGGTAGTCCGTCCGGATGACCCTCATCCGCACAATTCCACCCCGGCGCC
This sequence comes from Cupriavidus sp. WS, assembly GCF_000395345.1. NCBI lineage: Bacteria > Pseudomonadati > Pseudomonadota > Betaproteobacteria > Burkholderiales > Burkholderiaceae > Cupriavidus > Cupriavidus sp. WS. Next base: position 26,067 of record NZ_AQPL01000056.1, read on the forward strand.
GGCGCGGGACCATCCGAGTGCCCGGCGCCAACCATCCCCGGCACCGGACCGCCGCCACCGATCGCGGGCCGGCATGCCCGCCGCGCCGCGCCAGGCAACGGCGCCGGCGCAGCCCGCCCCGCGCGGACGCCTCCACCGTGCCAGCCATCCGCGAGCCTAGTGCTTATGGCCTCTGCCGCTGCCCCGCCGCATCGCCAAATACTGCTTCGCGTGTGCCAGCAACGTGACACCCGCCCACGGGCGGCAAGCGATCACGCAGGCACGGCAGGCAAGCAGCAAGCGGCAGGCAACTGCCCGCGGCGCCACGATGCAGGGCGCGCGCGGGCCGCGCCGGCCTTGGATGGGAAACACGGGCGTGGCCGGCACCAGCCGGCGGCGCCTTCGCATCTGGTCGATGCCAGCAGTCATGGTCCGGCAGCGCGGGCGGCACGCCGCGCCGCCGGGCCAGCACCGTCCCCTCGCCTCACCGCAGCGGCGCCGGCAAGCATATGCCGCGCACCGACGGGGACGCTTTTTCTGTAGTCGCAGCGCACTCCGGGGGAAACAACGTGAACTCATCGCAGCACAGCCGCAAGCGCTTGCGAACCACGCTCAGGACGACCGCCGTCCTGCTGGCGCTGTTCGCCCGCGAACAATGCGCAACCGCCGCGGCAAGACAGCCGGCGCCGGCCCAGCCACCCGCGCCGGGCATGGCGCAGCCCGCCGCGCCCGACGGACCCGACCAGCTCAGGCAGCGCCTGTTCGACCTCGCCGAGGGCGGCTCGCCGGCCCTGGCGCTGGAGCAGGCCGCCGCGCGGCCCGACGTGTTCGGCACGCGCGACCTGCTGCTGCTCGAGCACCTGCGCCTGGCCCAGCAACTGCGCTGGGCGCGCCAGCAGGCCAACGCCTCCAACGACCCCGACCGGCTGGACGCGGCCGACCGCGCGCTGGCCGACGCCGACGCGCTGCTGGCCCGCATCCCCGACGAGGCCGAGTACGACGCGGTGCGCCGCGCCGCGCTGACCGACCGCCTCGTCGCGCTGGCCGTGCGCGGGCGCATGAAGGAGGCCACCGCGCTGTACGCGCAGCTCTCGCAGGCGCCGGCGCCGCTGCCGGCGCCCGCCTACGCCGCCGCCGGCGACGCCTACAGCTACCTCGACCAGCCCGGCCCCGCCGCGCGCGCCTACGAACAGGCGCTGCAAAGCCAGGTCGATCCGCTCAAGGAGACCCCCGAGCCCTACGCGCTGTCGCTGCCGGACGTGGAGGAAAGCCTGTTCTTCGCCTACCTCGACCAGGGCCACTACGAGGCCGCGCGCGCGCTGATCGCCACCATGGCGGGCAAGACGCCGCAGCACGACGCGCTCTCCGAAGACGCCGACAAGGTCAACCCCGAGTACGGCCGCGTGCAGAAGCTGCAGGCGCAATACCTGCTCTACACCAACCGCGTCGCCGAAGGCGTGGCGGCGCTGGAGGCATTGCGCAAGGACGCGCCGTTCGACCCCACCCTGCTGAGCGCGCGCGCCGACGGCGCGCTGGTGCTGGAGCGCCCCTACGGCTCGCTGGCGCTCTACGAGCAGGCGCAGGCCGACCACCCCGGCGACGTCGAAAGCCTGGCCGGGCTCGGCAAGAGCGCGCTGCAGATCCATCAGTACGACAAGGCCGGCGCCGTGGCCACGGCGTTCGGCGCCAACTTCCCCGACAACAACGCGGTCAAGAACTTCCAGCGCGAGTACCGCGCCTACGACAGCCCGCAGCTCATCGTCAACGCCGGCGTCGAGCACGGCAACTCGGTGCTCGCCGACACCGCCTGGAGCATCGACACGCAGCTCTACTCGCAGCCGCTGGCGGGCTACTGGCGCGTGTTCGCCCACCAGTTCTCCGGGCGCGCCAGCACCGGCGACGGCCAGAGCGTCAGCCGCGTGCGCAACGGCATCGGCGGCGACTTCCGCCGCGACGGCTGGGAAGCCGCCGCCGAGGTGCACCAGTCCGCCGGCGGCAACGGCCGCACCGGCGGCACCGGCACGGTGGCGTTCCGCCCCAGCGACCACTGGCGCTTCGGCGCGGGCGTGGACTCCGACGACAACACGCTGCCGTGGAAGGCCTACCAGGCCGGCGTCACCGGCCGCAGCGCCACCGCCTCGGCGCGCTACATGCAGGACGACGCGCGCTACCTCAACGTGATGTACGGCGTCGGGCGCTACAGCGACACCAACCTGCACCAGCTATGGGAAGGCACCTGGTACCAGCGGCTGATGAACCAGCCGCGCCACCAGGTCTCGTTCTGGCTCGACGTGGGCACCAGCAGCAACACGCTGGCCGACACCGCGTACTTCAACCCGCGCCGCGACTACACCGCGCAGCTGCGCTCCATGTACCAGTGGACGCCGTGGCGCTACGCCGAGAAATCGTTCAGCCAGCGCGTCTACGCCACCGTCGGCGGCTACCGCCAGAACGACTTCGGCACCAGCATGCTGTGGGAGGCCCGCCTCGAACAGTACTGGCAGCTTGGCCGCAAGGCGTCGCTGGCCTACGGCATCGGCGTGGGCAGCAAGCGCTACGACGGCACGCGCGAGACCACCAAGCTGATCTACCTCAACCTCAACGTCCCGCTATAGGTCATCATGAGCCAATTCAATCGCCGAAAATTCCTTGGCTTCGCCGGCGCGCTGTCGGTGGCCCAGAGTGTCCACGCCCGCTACGGCCTGCCGCTGCTGCCGCCGCCGGACCGCGACGACGGACTGACCTTCCGCGTGCTCGCCTTCCACGACATCCGCGACGACCTGCGCGCCGACGTGGACACCGTGGCCGACACCTGCGCGATCAGCACCGCCACACTCAACAACATCTTCGCCTGGCTCAAGGGCAACGGCTTCCATCCGGTCAGCGTCGACCAGATCATCGCCTCGCGCCGCGGCGGCGCGCCGCTGCCGCCGCGCGCCGTGCTGCTGACCTTCGACGACGCCTACGAAAGCCAGTACAGCAAGGCCTTCCCGCTGCTGCGGCAGTACGGCTACCCGGCGCTGGTGGCGGTGGTGTCGAGCTGGACCAACGCATCGCCGCAGGGGCCGGTGCGCATCAGCCACAAGTCGCTGATGCCGCGCGGCTACTTCATGAGTTGGAGCAACCTGCGCGAGATGGCGCAGTCCGGGCTGGTGGAGATCGCCTCGCACACGCACGACATGCACTACGGCGCGGTGGCCAACCCGCAGGGCAACGAGCTGCCCGCGGCCAGCACCCATCTCTATCTCGCCGCCCTGCGGCGCTACGAGACCGACGCCGAGTACGAAGACCGCGTGGGCGCCGACCTGCGGCAGAGCGCCGAGCTGATCCGCGCCAACACCGGCGTCGGCCCGCGCTCGATGGTGTGGCCCTACGGCATGTACAACGCGGTGCTGATCGGCGCCTCGCGCAAGCTCGGCATGCACGTGCATTTCACGCTCGACGACGGCCCCAACACGCCCGACGTGCCGCTGAACAAGATCCGCCGGCTGCTGGTCTCCTACGACTGGGACGCCGGCATCATGCTCGGCCAGTTCCGCCAGCAGTCGGCCTACCGCGGCGACAGCGAGCCGGTCGAGCGCGTGGTCAACGTCGCGCTCGACGACGTGTACGACCCCGACCCCGAGCGCCAGGAGGCGCGCCTGTCGCGGCTGCTCGACCGCATCAAGGACCTGGAGCCGAAGTCGGTCTACCTGCAGGCCTACCACGACCCCGACGGCAGCGGCACGGCGCAGGCGCTCTACTTCCCCAACCGCCACATGCCGGTGCGCGCCGACCTGTTCTCGCGCGCCGCGTGGCAGCTGATCACGCGCGCCGGCGTGCAGGTCTACGCCGCCATGCCGGTGCTCGCCTTCCGGCTGCCGGCCGGCCATCCGGCGGCGTCGCGCCTGGTGCTCTCCACGCCGGGCACGTTGCAGGACGGCAGCGGCCCGCGCCAGCGCACGCGGCTCAGTCCGTTCGACCCGCTCGCGCGGCGCGCGATCCGCGAGATCTACGACGACCTCGCGCGCTACACCAGCTTCAACGGCATCGTGTTCGGCGACGACGCGAGCCTGGGCATGCACGAAGACGCCGGCGAAGCCGCGCTGGCGGCCTATGCGGACTGGGGGCTGCCGCGCGACCTCGCCGCCATCCATGCCGACCCCGAACTGCTGCGGCGCTGGTCGGACGCCCGCCTCGACCACCTCGTCCGCTTCACCGGGCAACTGGCCGACGCCATCAAGGACTACCAGGGCGGCGGCAACGTGCTGACCGTGCGCAGCCTGCCGGCCGACGCCGTGCTGCGCCCCGGCGCGGCGCCGCGCCTGGGCCAGGACCTCGACGCGTTCGCCGCGCACTACGACTTCGTCAACCTGCTGGCCTATCCCGACCCGGGCGGCGGCGCGCCGCCCGCGCCGTGGCTGGACAGCCTGGCCGCCGCCGTGGCGGCGCACCCGGGCGCGCTGGCCAGGACCATCTTCGCGCTGCTCACGCTGGACGCGCGCACGCACGCGCCGGTGCCCAGCACGACGCTGCGCGCGCAGATGGAGCGCCTGCGCGTGGCCGGCGCGAAGCACCTCGGCTACTGCCCGGACCAGTTCATGTCCGGCCAGCCCGACCTCGCCGTGCTGCGCGACGTCATGTCCATGCAGAACCTGGTGCGGCCGCGCGCGGGCATCCGGGCCTAGGCGGCCACCGAACGAAGCTGGGAGATACCATGAAAAACACCGCGAGCCTGATCTCGAACTTCGTCTTCTACTACCCGCTGTTCATGTCGTACCTGTGGATGACCGGCGGCCTGCTGCACTACTTCCTGATCGAGCGGCGCGAGCGCAAGAAGCTGCGCGCCGACGACCCGTCCGAGTTCCCCAAGGTCTCGGTCATCGTGCCCTGCTACAACGAGCAGGACAACGTGCGCGAGGTCATCGCCAACCTGGCGCGGCTGCACTACCCCAACTACAACATCATCGCCGTCAACGACGGCAGCCGCGACGCCACCGGCGCCATCCTCAACGAGTTGACCGAGCAGTACCCGCAGTTGCTGGTGATCCACCAGAACAACAACGAGGGCAAGGCCATCGGCCTGACCACGGCCACCATGCTGACCGATGCCGAGTACCTGCTGTGCATCGACGGCGACTCGCTGCCCGACCCCGACGCGATCGGCTGGATGCTGCGCCACTTCCTCAAGGACCCCGGCGTGGGCGCCGTCACCGGCAACCCGCGCATCCGCAACCGCACCTCGCTGCTGGGGCGCATGCAGGTCGGCGAGTTCTCCTCCATCGTCGGGCTGATCAAGCGCACGCAGGAAATGTACGGCCGCCTGCTCACCGTGTCCGGCGTGATCTGCATGTTCCGCAAGAGCGCGCTGCGCAGCGTGGGCTACTGGAGCCCCGACATGCTCACCGAGGACATCGACATCAGCTGGAAGCTGCAGGTCCACGGCTGGCGCCTGCACTTCGAGCCGCGCGCGCTGAGCTGGATCCTGATGCCGGAGACCCTGCGCGGCCTGTTCCGCCAGCGCCTGCGCTGGGCGCGCGGCGGCATCCAGGTGCTGCGCCGCTACGCCGCGCCCATCGTCGCCCGCCGGCGGCCGATGCTGTGGCCGATCTTCCTCGAATACTCGGTCAGCGTGGTGTGGGCCTACTGCATGCTGTTCACGCTGGCCATGACCGCCGCCACCGCGCTGTTCACCCTGCCCGACTCCTGGCGCTTCGCCAGCATGCCGCGCGGCGCGGGGGTGTTCCTGTTCCTGACCTGCTGCCTGCAGATCCTGGTCGGCTGCGCCATCGACCACCGCTACGACACGCGGCTGCTGCGCTATCTGCTGGACACGATCTGGTACCCGGTCGCGTTCTGGACCATCAGCATGGTCGCATCGGTGATCGCCCTGCCCAGCGTGCTGCTGCACCAGCGCCGCACCCGGGCCAGGTGGGTCAGCCCCGACCGGGGCATCCGCGCGGACACGCCGGCATCCGCGCCGCCGCAGCCACCCGTGCCGGCACCGTCGCACGCTGCGCCACTCGAGCAGCACCACTGAGGAGGAAACGATCATGGAAAACCCGATCATCGATGCATCGAACGCCACGCTCGGCCATTACCTGCAGCGCCACGCGCGCAGCGAGGCGCTGCGGCGCTATCTCTGGTACCGCCTGGCGCGGCCGCTGCTGGTGGCCTCGATCTGGGTCATGGCGGCGCTCTACATCGGCTGGTGCGTCACCTCGGCCGGCAGCAACGAATTCACGCTGCGCGGCATCGTGCCGGACGTGCTGGTGGTGCTCGGCATGATCGCCTCGCTCACGCTGTGGACCACGGTGCGCCGCCTCGAGCAGAGCGTCTCCGGCGCGATGCGCCCGGCGCGCGCGGTGCCCGCCACGACGCTGGACCTGGCCCGCGACGTGGTGCTGGCGGTGGGGCCGAGCCGCCGCCTGGTGGCCTACCACGACGACGACGGCCTGATCTCGCGCGTCGCGCCGCTGCAGCAGGAACTCGCCTGAGCCGCGAGGCCCGTCCCGCGCGCGCGGCCGCCGGCCGCGCGCGCCTTCACCGAGCATGAACTCAGCTATCCGGGGGAAATCATCATGTGTGGCATTGTCGGTGCAGTCTCTCAACGCAACGTGACGCCGGTCCTGCTCGAAGGGCTGCGGCGCCTCGAATACCGCGGCTACGATTCGTGCGGCATCGCCGTGCTGCAGGAAGGCGAGCCGCGGCGCGCGCGCAGCGTGTCGCGCGTGACCAACCTGGCGCAGCAGGTGCACCGCAGCCGGCTGGAGGGCACGGTGGGCATCGCCCACACGCGCTGGGCCACGCACGGCGCGCCGCTCACCCACAACGCCCACCCGATCTTCTCCAGCGGCGAGATCGCGCTGGTGCATAACGGCATCATCGAGAACCACGAAGCGCTGCGGGAGACCCTGCGCGCGCGCGGCTACGCGTTCGAGTCGCAGACCGACACCGAGGTGATCGCCCACCTGATCCACCACTGCTTCCACCAGCAGGGCGACGGCGACCTGTGCCGCGCCGTGCAGCTCGCGCGCGCGCAGCTGCGCGGCGCCTACGCCATCGCCGTGTTCGCGCGCAGCCAGCCGGAACTGGTGATCGGCACGCGCTGCGGCTCGCCGCTGGTGGTCGGCCTGGGCGAGGACGGCAACTACCTGGCCTCGGACACGCTGGCGCTCACGGGCTACGCCGGGCGCTTCATCTACCTGGAGGAAGGCGACCTGGTCTCGCTGTCGCGCGACGGCATCGCGATCGTCAACCAGAACGGCGAGCCGGCCACGCGCGAGACCCACGAGCTGGCCGCCACCGAAGCCGCCGTCGAGCTCGGGCCCTACCAGCACTACATGCACAAGGAGATCTTCGAGCAGCCGGCCGTGATCGCCGATGCCACCGAGCGCCTCGACGCCTTCGAGCCGGCGCTGTTCGGCGCCGACGCGGCCGACCTGTTCGCGCGCATCGACTCGGTGCTGATCCTGGCCTGCGGCACCAGCTACCACGCCGGGCTGACCGCCCGCTACTGGCTGGAGTCGATGGCGCAGATTCCCACCAGCGTGGAGATCGCCAGCGAATACCGCTATCGCGACAGCGTGCCGAACCCGCGGTGCCTGGTGCTGGCGATCTCGCAGTCCGGCGAGACCGCCGACACCCTGGCCGCGCTGCGGCACGCGCAGCGGCTCGGCCACCGCCACACGCTGGCGATCTGCAACGTGGCCGGCAGCGCCATCACGCGCCAGGCGCGCCTGCGCTTTCTCACGCGCGCCGGCGCGGAGATCGGCGTGGCGTCCACCAAGGCCTTCACCACGCAGCTGGCGGCGCTGTTCGTGCTCACCGCCACGCTGGCCAGGTGCCGCGGCTGGCTCGGCGCGTGGCAGGAAGCGGTCATGCTGCAGCAGCTGCACCACCTGCCCGCGGCGCTCAACGGCGTGCTGGCGCTGGAGCCGCAGATCAAGGCCTGGGCCGCGGTGCTGGCGCGCCACGAGAATGCGCTGTTCCTCGGCCGCGGCATCCACTACCCGATCGCGCTCGAAGGCGCGCTCAAGCTCAAGGAAATCTCGTACATCCACGCCGAGGCCTATCCGGCCGGCGAGCTCAAGCACGGCCCGCTGGCGCTGGTGACGGAGAAGATGCCGGTCATCGCGGTCGCGCCCAACAACGCGCTGCTGGAAAAGCTCAAGTCCAACCTGGAAGAGGTGCGCACGCGCGGCGGCGAGCTCTACGTGTTCGCCGACGCCGGCACCATGATCGAGAGCGCGCCCGGGCTGCACGTCATCCGCATGCCCGAGCACTACGGCCGGCTCTCGCCGCTCCTGCACGTGGTGCCGCTGCAATTGCTGGCCTACCACACCGCGTGCGCGCGCGGCACCGACGTGGACAAGCCGCGCAACCTGGCCAAGTCGGTCACGGTGGAATGAACATGCGCCGGCAAGCGATGCGCCGCCCGTCCGGTTTGCTGCCGCTGCTGCCGCTGCTGCTGGCCGGCGCGCTGTGCGCGGGGCCGGCGGCGGCCGGGCCCGAAGTCGATCCCGCAGTCGGCCCCGCAGTCGGCCCCAAGCCCGGCCCCGACCCGCGCGCGTACATGCACGGCATCGGCGCGGTGGCGGGGCCCGCCGGCCTGACCTACGTCTTCTTCAGCAGCTCGGGCCTGCCGCCGCGCGGCCCGGGGCGCGACCGCAACTGGACCCACGACATCTACGTCGCCAGCTGGAAGCCCGGGCAGGCCGCGCTCGGCGAGCCGCGCGTGCTGTACGCGCGCAACGAGGCGCAGGAGCCGGTCTCCGCCGCGCGGACCGCCGACGGCCGCATCATGCTCAGCTTCGAGGACGGCTGGAACACCGCCCGCAACGTCAGCCAGCGCTACCTGGTCTACGGCCCCGACCTGCACCCGCGGCAGACCGGCGCGCGCGACGTGCGCGCCGGCGGCCATTCCGGCCACGTCGCCGCGGTCGGCAACCGCTTCGTGGTGTTCTACTCGGACGACTGGGTCGACGGCGGCGGCGTGGACGATCTCGGCACCGGCAACGGCGTGTACCTCAAGACCTACGACAGCGCCGGCCGGCTGCTGCGCAGCGCCGACGTGGCCAGGAACACGCGGCAGTGGTGGCCGCTGCTGGCCGCCTCGGACAACGAGGCGCTGCTGGTCTGGCAGGAGTTCGTGCCGGGCCGCACCTACGCGCGCCTGCGCACGGCGGTCTACCGGCCCGGCGCGGCCGCGCCCGGCGCGCCGCGGGTGCTCGACGAGCGCCTGGCCTACTACACCTACGGCGTGGCCTACGTGCCGGCGCTCGCGCGCTTCCTCGTGGTCGGCACCAGCACCGGCGGCCGCGGCTTCGCCCACCTGCTGGACACCGCGGGCCGCGTCACCGCCTCGCTGCGCTGCATGCCGGCCAGCGTGCGCGAGGCCGGCATTGCGGTGATCGGCGACAAGGCCTTCACGCCGGCGCAGGATGGCCGCCTGCTCCATCTCCAGTTGTCCGCCGATGCCATCGCGCTGGCCGGCAGCCAGCCCTCGCCGGTGCCGTGGCGCATCCAGGGCAGCCTCGGGCTCGCGCATTCGGCCACCTCGCTGCACTGGGTCTCGCTCACGCCGGAGGGCCTGCGCGAAGCGGATTTCGACCTGCGCGCGGCCACGCCGCCGTCCGCGGCCGACCGCTGCGAATAGCACGAACAGCGCCGCCCGGCGCTATTCGCGCAGCCCCCACGACGCCAGGATCTCGCGCGTGTCGATGGCCGCGCGCGCGAGCGCCACCGCTTCCTCGATGGCCTCGTCCTCGTCCAGCGCCAGCCGGTGGTCGAGGCCGTCGCAGACGAACCTGCCGCAGAGCACGGAGTCCAGGTCGATCGCGCCCGGCCCGCTGACCGCGAACGCCTCGTACACGCTGATCCACAAACCCGTGGCGCCGCGCTGCGCGAACGCCCGGACCTCGAAGCCGCGATAGGCAAAGTACCTCGTGCGCATGTCCGTTCCTCGTCCGTTCCCTCGTTCACCGGCGGCCGCGCCGGCGCGGTTCAGCCGTTGACCGCCCGCGACTCGCGCCGGTCGGCCTCCAGCCTGGCCCCGCGCTGGCGCGCGGCGTAGATGGCCTCGGTCTTGTTGCGCACCTGCAGGCGCTGGTAGATCAGCGCCACGTGGCTTTTCACGGTGGCCACCGAGATATTGAGCATGCGGCTGACCGTCTTGATCGGATAACCCTGCGACAGCAGCACCAGCACCTCGTACTGGCGCGGCGTGAGCTGCAGCAGCCGGGCCTCGCCGATCAGGTCGGGGCCGCCGTCCTGCGGGGACAGCGTCGCCAGCGACAGGCGCCGCTGCGGACCGGCCTCGCCGTGGCCGCGCGCCTTGCCGGCCAGCGCCAGCCGGATCACCGCCTCGATCGCGCCGAGCGACGCCGAGCGCGGCAGCCACGTGCAACTGCCGCGCGCCAGCCCCGCCGGCAGGATGCCGGGCTGCATGGAATCGGCGAACAGCAGCAGGCATTGCGGCGACAGCAGCTCGCAGGCGGTTTCCAGCAGCCACCGCTGGCGCTCCGCCTCGGCCGGCACGCCCAGGATCACCAGCGCGATGTCGCCGACCGGGCCGCGCAGCATCGCCAGCTCGGCCGGCGCCACGCAGATCACCTCGCCCACGCCTTCGATGTTGCCCAGGATGTGGAGCAATCCCAGCCGCAGCAATGCATTGTCTTCGATCAGCAATGCATTCACGGTGCCCTGGCCAATGATTTCGGTTCTCATATGCTCTGCCCCTTATGGCTCGGCTCGACCCGATGCCCTGCGATAATCGGAAAAATACAATCGGCATCCGTCATGGAATTCGATTTATCTCCAGGCACGGACATTGCCTGGATTTTTCCGGAGGAAAATAAAGCCGGCGCGCGCCGGCATTGCCGCGTTCGAAAATCGGAAAATCGTGAGGATGACATGCGCGCGCGGCCCCGGCGGCGGCGAAAAGCCCGCCCCGTTGCCGGCATCGGGATTGCGTGAAAAAGCGTGCGCTCGTTTTCCGCACGCCGGCCGGAAGCCGCGCCATGCGCGCCTTCCTGGCGGACCGGATGCCGCCGGCCTGCGAGGCCGGCGGCCGGGGAGGCGGGCCTGCGCCCCGCTCTCCCGTCGTTTCATTTTTGGAACCTGAGCCGTTATCGGTCGGCCCTTCGCTCATCCACCCGCCCGCAATCCGTCATCATCGACCGCAATCAGTAAAGCACCATTCGCCTCCTGTCGCTTCTCATGCCATTTCGTGCCCGTCTTTGCGCGGCACCGGATAATCAATTCAATTAAAGAATTGTTATCTTTACATGCAAAAGAATATGCGGCAGCCAGAGGTTTTTCTCCCCACTAAGGCGGGGTTTCTGGAAGTTTTAAGGATGAGATGGATTTTCGGCGCGAGTTTCGGCAAAAGCGGAATACGAGCGAGGGTATACGCGCTGGCCGCGATTGCGGGCATTTGCCGTTGCGCCATGCGCGCAGGGCGCGCGGGCACCGCGAGGCGCCCGCGCCGCGGCCTCAGTCCAGCACGCGCGCCGGGCTGAACGCGTCGCGCAATTCGCGCTTGAGCACCTTGCCGATGGCGCTGCGTGGCAGCGTGTCCACCAGCTCCAGCGCGGCCAGGCGCTGGGTCTTGCCGACCTGCCCGTTGGCCCACGCCATCAGCGCTTCGGCGGACACGTCCACGCCGTCGCGCAGCACCACGAAGGCCACCGGCGTCTCGCCCCAGCGCGGCGAAGGCACGCCCACCACGGCGCAGTCCGCCACCGCGGGATGCTGCTGCAGGACCGCCTCCAGGTCGCTCGGATAGATGTTGAAGCCGCCGCTGATGATCATGTCCTTCTTGCGGTCCATCAGCGTGAGGAAGCCGTCCTCGTCGAAGCGGCCCACGTCGCCGGTGCGGATGAACAGCTTGCCGCTGGCATCGCGCCAGTGCGCGGCGGCGGTCTTCTCGGGCTGCTTGTGGTAGCCGCTCATGATGGTGCTGGAGCTGCCCACCACTTCGCCGATTTCGCCCACCGGCACTTCCCTGCCCTCGTCGTCGATCAGGCGGATGTCGTGCCCTTCCATCGGCCGGCCCACGGTATGGAGCTTGCCGGGGAACTCATGCGCGGCCAGCACGCAGCTGCCGCCGCCCTCGGTCATGCCGTAGTACTCCACCAGCCCGCCCGGCCAGCGCCTGAGCACGTCGGCCTTGAGCGCGGCGCTCAGCGGCGCGCTGGTGGAGAACTTCATGCGGTAGGAGGACAAGTCGTAGCTGTCGAAATCCGGGCGCGCCAGCAGGCGCTGGTACTGCACCGGCACCAGCATGCTGTGCGTGACGCGGTGCGCCGCGGCCAGCTCCAGGTAGCGCTGCGCGTCGAACTTCGGCATCAGGATCGCGGTGCCGCCCAGCGCCAGCGTGGGCAGGAAGCTCACCAGCGTGGTGTTGGAATACAGCGGCGTGGAGATCAGCGTGATGGCGTCCGGGCCGTAGCCGCTGCTTTCCTGCACGCGGCGGATCTGGTTCCAGCGCAGCTCGTGCGCGTGCACGATGCCCTTGGGCGTGCCCGTGGTGCCCGACGAGTAGATGATGTTGAAGACCTGCTCCGGCTCGACCGGGCGCTCTTGCGGGCGGCTGCCCGCGGGCGCGAGCCACGCCTCGAACGACTGCCCGGCGGGCGCGCCCG
>NZ_AQPL01000057.1:0-3094 GCF_000395345.1 Cupriavidus sp. WS
CCCGCCAGCCCGACCAGCGGCACCGCGATGCGGTCGCGCACCGGCGCCAGCTCGCGCAGCACGTCCGCGTCCACGAACAGCAGCCGGGCATCGGAATCGGCCACCATGCCGGCCAGGCTGGCCGGCGTCGAGGACGGCGCCAGCGGCACCAGCGCCACGCCCGCGCGCAGGCCGCCGACCAGCAGCGCCGCGTACTCGATCGAAGCCGCCGCGCAGATCGCCAGCGCCGCGCCGGGCCGCAGGCCGTCGCGCTGCAAGGCGCTGGCCACCTGGTCGGCCAGCGCGTCGAATCCGGCGTAGGTCAGCGTGCGGCGGCTGTCGATCACCGCCACGTGCGCGGGCCGCTCGGCGGCGTGCAGCCGCACGCAGTCGGCCAGGTTGCCGACCGGCTGCGCGAGAAGTTCTGTGATGCCCATGAGAAGTCCTGTCTCCATTGGATGCCGCGATCGGCCGCGGCGGCACGGGGCCGCGGCGGCTTTCGCGAACGGATTCATGTCGTCGAACGGGCAAGGGGCCGCGCCGTTCGTCCGTGCGTCCGCCCGGCTGCGGCGGACCCGCGGGATTCTCGCATGGGCGCGGCGTTATATTTTTGGGGCTGCGGAGACGGCAAGGCCCCGGGGCAAACCCGGGGCCTTCTCGCGGGAACGCTCAGGCCGGCGGAAAACCCGCCTTCTGCGGCCACAGGTTGGCGAAGGCGTGGATGGTGGACTGCCCGTACACGCCGGCCCGCGTGAACGGCTCGGCCGCCAGCCACGCGCGCGCCTCCGCCTGCGAGGGAAAGTCGATCACCAGCAGGCTGCCGACCATCGTCTGGCCGTCGTCGCCGAGCAGCGGGCCGGCGAAGGCGATGCTGTCCGCCTTGGCGCCCAGATAGGCCTTGTGCTCGGGACGCACCCTGGCGCGCAGTTCGCCGGTGCCGGGCTTGTCGAGCAGATGAAATACGAACAGCATGGGATGACCTCCGCCTGGATGGGTTGGATAAGGTTGCGGCCGGCGCCGGGTCGAGGATGAAATCGATCTCGAGGCTGGCGGAAGCAGCGGCGGGCGCTACGCCGCCAGCCACCCGTCCAGCAGCGCGTTGACCTCCGCGGGCGCCTCGTACTGGACCCAGTGCCCGGCCCCGGGCACGATGCGCACCTGCCGCCGCGCGCTGCCCTGCGTCATGGCCTGGCCCGCCGGCACCGGGTCGGCCGTCACGTCATGCTCGCCCCAGGCCAGCAGCACGTCGCCGCCGAAGGTGTCGAGCGCCTCGCGCAGGCCGCCCGCGCGCGAGATCGGCTTGCTGCGAAAGCGCGTGTGGCGGCAGGACACGGTATGCGCGTGCAAGGCCACGGCGTCGATCTTGTCCGGGTCGGCGATCATGAACGCGGCGAGGTTGTGGCGCATGGCCTGCGCCAGCGCGGCGTCGTCCGGCGCGCGGCGCCAGTCCACCAGCGCCTGCTGCTGGCGGCGCGCGCCGCCGTGCCCGCCCGGGCCGAGCAGCGCCAGCCGGTTCACGCCGACGCGCGCGGCGGCCACGTGCGCCGCCACCAGCCCGCCGAACGAGAAGCCGGCGAGGTCGAAGCCGTCCGCGCAGCCCGGCAACTGGCCGGCCGCCGCGGCCAGCGCGCCGACGATCGCCGGCAGCTCGCTGGGCACGTCGCCGGATTCGCCGAAGCCCGGCATGTCCGGCGCCCAGACGGTGCGCCGCGCGGCCAGCGCCTCGATATTGCGCAGCCAGTGCAGCCAACTGCCGTGCCCGCCGTGCAGCAGCACCAGCGGGCGGCCCTGGCCGAAGCCGCGCCACGCCACGCGACAGCCGCCGGCCTCGGTGACGACGCGCCGGGCCTGGCGCTCGAGCGCCGCGATGGCAAGCGAGGCGGCCGCGGCGGCCTCGGCGGATGGAAGGGAAAGATCGGGAACCGTGCCTTGCATGGCGAGCCTGCGGAAAAAAGCGCTGAACGAGCGACGAACGAACCAGGAATATCCGCCGGCACGGGCGGCCGGCGAGCCAGGCGGCAGTGTAGCGCCATGTGCCGCCAGGCCGCGCGGTTGCGTCGAAGATGCCCGGACTTGCGCCAATGGCGCCGGACCAACACCCAACCGAAGAGGGGATTGGATTCTCGCGAGCGGGCAGGCGCAACGGTTCGCGGGCCGCGCGGTCGATGCCGGCGCGGCCATGTGGCGCAATTTCATCATGGCGCCCGGCAGCGCCGATAGAATACCGCCCCGGAACGCCGCCTGCCCACCGCTTCGCCTGCTGGGCCGGATGGCTTCCGGGCCGAAGCCCCGTCCGGGACTGCCGGCCCAGCAGGGTCACTGCGCCACCCGGCGCGCCAAACACCAACACGGCAAGAACACAGACGTCCGGCCCTCGATCGCCGGGCGCGCAGCCAATCGGGAAACCAGGGGAATATCATGAAGCAAGCCAGGACACGTTCGATCTATCTGTCGGTCATCGCAGCCGCGGTGCTGAGCGCCTGCGGCGGCGGCGACGACGGCGCCCAGTCCGCGGGCGCCTCCGCCGGCACCGCGCCGCCGCCGGCCACCATCTCGGGCGTGGCCGCCACCGGCGCGCCCATCGCCAATGCCGTGGTCGACATCCGGTGCGCGGCCGGCACGG
Source organism: Cupriavidus sp. WS (assembly GCF_000395345.1). NCBI lineage: Bacteria > Pseudomonadati > Pseudomonadota > Betaproteobacteria > Burkholderiales > Burkholderiaceae > Cupriavidus > Cupriavidus sp. WS. The sequence goes on from NZ_AQPL01000057.1 coordinate 2,603, forward strand.
CCACCGCCACCACCTCCGCCACCGGCGCATGGAGCGTCTCGGCGGCTGGCCTGGCCCTGCCCTGCCCTGCGCGGCGCGCGTGACCGGTCCGAGCGGCGTGCTGCACACGCTCATCACCGGACCCGGCACCACCAACATCACGCCCATCACCGAACTGGTGGTGGCGAGCGCCACCGAGAACCCGGACACCGAAGCCTTCTTCAACACCTTCTCCACGACCTCGGGCAACGCCGCCATCAACCGCCTGCCGACCGCGCTGACGCTGACCAGGCAGCGGCTGGCCAACCTCGGCGTCTCGGTGGACACGCTCAACCTGATGAACCAGGCGTTCCAGCCCCAGGCCGGCGACGCCTACGACGACAAGCTCGAAGCGCTGATCGTGCGCCTGAAGGCCACCAACGCCACGCTGACCACGGTGGCGCAGGACCTCGCCCGCGGCGACGTGGGCGCACCGGGCGCGCAAGGCGCGACCGGGGCCACCGGCGCGGCGGG
>NZ_AQPL01000058.1:0-17635 GCF_000395345.1 Cupriavidus sp. WS
GGGGCCACCGGCGCGGCGGGCGCCACCGGCGCCGACGGCGCGCCCGGTGTTCCGGGCGCCACCGGCGCGACCGGCCCGCAAGGCAGCACGGGGCCGGTCGGGGCGACGGGGGCGGTCGGCGCGACCGGCAGCACGGGCGTCACCGGACCGACCGGCGCCACAGGCGCAACGGGTGCCACCGGCGCGACCGGCACCACCGGCGCGACGGGCGTCACCGGCCCCCAGGGCTCTCCCGGCACGCAGGGCGCCACGGGGGCGACCGGCGCCCAGGGTAGTACGGGGGCGACCGGCGTGACCGGCGTGACCGGCGCCACGGGGGCCACCGGTCCTACGGGGGCGGCCGGCGCAACTGGCGCAACTGGCGCCACCGGCGCGACCGGCGCCACGGGCAGCGTGCCTGGCCTGGGCACGCCAAGTCATGCCGCCGACGGCAATGGCAGCGGCATGTGCACGATCGGTACCGTCTGGCTGACAGCAGCCACGGTGGGAGAAGGCATGGCCGCGGATGGCCGGCTGCTGCCGATCAACGCGTATACGGCGCTATTCAGCTTGCTGGGCACCAACTTCGGCGGCGACGGCGTCACCAATTTTGCATTGCCGAACCTGTCGTCCGTCACGCCGAACGGGCTGACCTACATGATCTGCGTCGACGGCGTCTTCCCCTCGCGCGTCAACTAGCCGGCGCAACGGGCGGATGGCCATGCCAGGATCATCCGCCCGCGCCGGCTGCCGCCGGCCGCCTCACGGACTCAGCAGCTTCCCCGTGCGGAACGCCCGCGCGCCGGACACACGGCCGATCTGGTCGCCCGGCTTCACGTAGCGCACCTCCCGTCCCATGTAGAACACGCCGTCGGTATGGCTGACGGTGGTGGCGCGCGTGCCTTCGACCGGATCGACGATGTCGAACAGCGGCTGCCCGGCCGTCACCCGCTCGCCCACCTGCGCGCGATACACCAGCAGGCCCGCCGCGCCCGCCACCAGCTGCTCGCTGCCGGCCAGCGGCGTGGCGGGCTGCGGCAGCGGTGGCAGCGGCGGCGCCTCGCCGGCGATGGCGCCGATGTGGGTCAGGTAGTCGAGCAGCGCCTGGGTGTCCTGCTGCGCGAGCGCGTCGGTCACGTCGCGCTGGCCGCGGTGCTCCACCGTCACGGCGATGCTGCCGTGCGGGATCGGGAAGCGCGCGCCGAATTCCTGCTGCAGCTGCCACCACGTATAGCTGTGCGCCTCGTCGAACGAGTGCGCGCCGGAGTCGAGCGCCAGCAGGCTGGCGGTGGCGCCGAGATAGCGCGCCAGCGGCTCCACCTCGGGCCAGATCGCGTCGCCGGTGTACACGTGCATGGCCGCCTCGCGCGAGCAGTGCAGGTCGAGCACCACCTCGGCGTCGTGCGCCAGCAGCATCAGCGCCTGCTGCAGCGACTGGAAGGCGTTCACCGGCGGCTGCGCCAGCAGCGCCTCGCGCCAGGCCGCGCGGATGACGCGCAGGTTGTGCGCGCCGTCCTGCGTGAGCTTGTCCGCCACCGCCGCCGCGACCGGCTTGAACAGCATCGGGAAACCGCGGTTGAAATTGTTGCCGCTCGACAATTCGAAGCGGCCGATGAAGCCGCCCAGCACCGCCTGGCCCAGGCCGATCGGGTTGGCGGCGCTGACCAGCACCACCTGCGCGCGCAGGCGGCCCTGCGCTTCGAGCTCCCGCAGGCGCGCCTTGAGCGTGACGGCCACCAGCATGGCGGGAATCTCGTCGGCATGCAGGCCGGCCTGCACGTAGATCTTGCGCGCGGCGCCGGCGTCGCCGAAATGGTGGCTGGCGAGTTGCAGGGCAAGGCCCGGCGCCGGGGCAATCAGGGGATGGATCTGGCTTTGCATATGGGGTCGCTCGGTTGGCGCTTGATTGATGTGCGCGGTTGATGTTCGGTCCGTGGCTTGCGCGGATGCCCGCTCACGGCGCGGCGGCGGTGCCGCCCTGCTGCCCGTGCCGTGCCAGCGTCTGGCGCAGGATCGCCGGGATCACGCCGCCGTGCCGCAGCAGTTCGACTTCGAGCCGGGTCTCCACCGCGGCCGTGGCGTCGAACGATGCCACCGTGCCGTCGCCGCGCACGATGCGCACCGGCACCGCGCAGCGCGGCGCCAGCCGCTCCGGCGGCGCGCCCACGTGGATGCGGTCGCCGGGCCGGATGGCCAGCGTGCGCGGATGCATGCCCGCGGGCATGCGCAGCGGCAGGATGCCCATGCCGATCAGGTTGGCGCGGTGAATCCGCTCGAAGCTGCACGCCAGCACGGCGCGGATGCCCAGCAGGCGCTGGCCCTTGGCCGCCCAGTCGCGCGACGAGCCGGTGCCGTAGCGCTCGCCGGCGACCAGCACCACGGCGTCGCCCTCCTCGGCGTAGCGCTGCGCCGCTTCGAAGACCGGCAGCACGGTGCCGCTGGGCGCGTGGACGGTATGCGCGGCCGGCGCGTCGGGCTCGAGCAGGTTGACCAGCGTCTTGTTGTAGAACGCCGCGCGCACCATCACTTCCCAGTTGCCGCGCCGCGAGGCGAACACGTTCAGGTCGTCGCGGTCGTCGCCGCGGCTGACCAGGAAATCGGCGACGTGGCAGTCCTTCGGGATCGCGCTGGCGGGCGAGATGTGGTCGGTGGTCACGTCGTCGCCGAGCACCAGCAGCGCATAGGCGCCGTAGTCGCCCAGCTGCGTGCCCTGGTCCGCCGCGGCGAACGGCGGGCGGCGCAGCGCCGTCGAGCGCGCGTCCCACGGATAGCGCGGCGTGTCGGCGAAAGGCAGGCTGTCCCACACCGGGTTGCGCGAAGCCGCGGCGAACGCGGGCCGATAGTCGGCGGCCTGCGTGCCGGCGGCCACGCAGGCCGCCACCTCCGCGCGCGTGGGCCACAGGTCCTTCAGGTACACCGGCGTGCCGTCCGGGGCGATCTGCACCGGGTCGCGGCCCAGGTCGCGCGCCGCGTCGCCGGCCAGCGCGAACGCCACCACCAGCGGCGGCGACATGATGAAGCCGAGGTCGAGATCGGGATGCACGCGGCCCGGGAAATTGCGGTTGCCGGACAGCATCGCCACCGGGCGCGCCGCCCGCCGCGCGATGGCGTCGCGGATCGGCGCGGTCAGCGGCCCCGCGTTGCCGATGCAGGTGGTGCAGCCGAAGCCGACGATGTCGAAGCCGAGCGCCGACAGATCGCCCAGCAGGCCGCCGCGCTCCAGGTAGATGGCCGCCGCCGGCGAGCCCGGCGCCAGCGAGGTCTTGACCCACGGCGGCGCCGACAGCCCGAGCGCGCGCGCCTTGCGGGCCAGCAGGCCCGCCGCGATCAGCAGGGCCGGGTCCGACGTATTGGTGCAGCTCGTGATGGCCGCGATGGCCACCGGGTGGCGCGGCAGGCCATGCTCCCGCCCCGCCGGCTCCGGTGCGAACGGCGCGAGCGCGCGGGCGGTCTCGGTATAGGACAGCAGGTCCTGCGGCCGCCGCGGGCCGGCCACGTGCATGCGGACCGCCGACAGGTCGAGGTCGAGCACGCGCGTGTAGCGCGGCGCGGCATCCGGCTCGAACCACAGGCCGGCGCGCCGGGCGTAGTCGCCGACCAGCGCCACGCCGGCTTCGCCGCGGCCGGTGGCGCGCAGGTAGTCCAGCGTGCGCGCGTCGATGGGAAAAAAGCCGGTGGTGGCCCCGTACTCGGGCGCCATGTTGGCCACCACCGCGCGCTCGCCCGCGCTCAGCGTCGCCACGCCGGGGCCGAAGAACTCGACGAACTCGCCCGCCACGCCGAGCGCGCGCAGGCGCTGCGTCACCGTCAGCGCGAGGTCGGTGGCCAGCGCCCACGGCGGCAGCGCGCCGGTCAGCCGCACGCCGGTCACGTCGGGCAGGCGCTGCATCACCGGCATGCCGAACATCACGGTCTGCGCCTCCAGCCCGCCCACGCCCCAGCCGAGCACGCCGATGCCGTTGATCATCGGCGTGTGGCTGTCGGTGCCGATCAGCGTGTCGGGCACGGCCCAGGCCTGGCCGTCGCGCTGCACCGTGGTCACCACCGTGGCCAGCTGCTCGAGGTTGATGGTGTGCATGATGCCGGTGCCCGGCGGATGGATGCGCACGCCGCGCAGCGCCCGCGACGCCCAGCGCAGGAAACCGTAGCGCTCGGCGTTGCGCCGGCCCTCGGTCTCCAGGTTGATCGCCGCGGCATCGGGCCGGGCGAACGCTTCCACGGCCAGCGAGTGGTCCACGGACACGTCCACCGGCAGCCCGGGATTGAGCACGGCGGGATCGACGCCGGCCTCGGCCAGCGCGTCGCGCATGGCGGCGATGTCGACCAGCGCCGGCGTGCTGGTGGTGTCGTGCATCAGCACGCGGCCCGGCTGGAACGCGATCTCGGCCGTGCTGGTGCCGTGGTCCGGCCACGCCGCGATGGCGTCGATGGCGGCGTCGCGCTCCGCTCCCGCCATGTTGCGCGCGACATTCTCCAGCAGCAGGCGCAGCACCACGGGCAGGCGCGGCAGCCGCTCGCCGAGCATCGCCGGCAGGTCGACGCAGCGGTATGTCAGGCCGCCGGAGTGGAACTCGCCGGCAAGGGGGCGGCAGTGCGTCATCAGGGCAGCGGGTGGGCCAGCTCGGCGGCGGGCGCCGGCGCCCGCGGTGCCTGCGACAACTGCGCGAACAGGTTCTTGGGGTCGTCCAGCACCGGGATCAGCGCGATGCGCTCGCCGATCTGGAGCAGCGCGGCCTGGTCGCGCAGGTAGCGCAGCGCGGAGAAGTCTTCCAGCGCGAAGCCGACCGAGTCGAACACCGTGATCTCGCCGGCGTCGCGGCGGCCGGGTACCTGGCCCTCGAGCACGCGCCAGAGCTCGGTCACGGCGAAATCCGCCGGCATCTGCTGCACGTCGCCTTCGATGCGGCTCTGCGGCTCGTATTCGACGAACACGCTGGCGCGGCGCAGCACGTCCGGGTGCAGCTCGGTCTTGCCCGGGCAATCGCCGCCCACGGCATTGAGGTGCATGCCGGGCTCGAGCATCTCCGGCGTGACGATGGTCGCGTAGGCCTTGTCGGCCGTGACCGTGGTGACGATGTCGGCGCCGCGCACGGCTTCGGCGGTGCTGGCGCACACGCGCAATTCGAGGCCGGGCACGTCGGTGAGATTGCGGCGCAGCCTGGCGGTGGCGGCGGCATCCACGTCGTAGGCCTGGATGCGGCGGATGCCCAGCAGGTGATAGAACGCCAGCGCCTGGAATTCGCTCTGCGCGCCGTTGCCGACCAGCGCCATCGTGGCGGCGTCGGCCCGCGCCAGCCGGCGCGCCGCCACCACCGACGTGGCCGCCGTGCGCAGCGCCGTGGTCAGCGTCAGCTCACTGAGCAGCAGCGGCATGCCGGTGGCCACCTCGGCCAGCACGCCGAACGCCATCACCGTGGGCAGGCCGCCGCGCGTGTTGCCCGGATGGCCGTTGACGTACTTGAAGCTGTAGAGGCTAGCGTCGGCCGTGGGCATCAGTTCGATCACGCCGGCCGGCGAGTGGCTGGCCGAGCGGGCGGACTTGTCGAACTCCCGCCAGCGGCGGAAGTCGTCCTCGATATAGCCGGCCATGCTGCGCAGGGCATGCGCGATGCCGCGCGCGGCGATGATGCGGGATACGTGCTGGGTGGAAAGAAATGGCGTCATCTGTGGCTCCGGTGAGCGGGTCTGGAAAGTTGCCGACCATTCTCACCGCCGTGGCACCCAAAATGAAGTGGTTATTGTGCACACAAAATACTATCATCACGTCAAACCGAGCACAACGACTTTCATTTCGACACATGGTTTCGACACATGGATGACTTCGACCACAAGCTGCTGGGGCTGCTACGCGCCGATGCCCGGGCCAGCGTTGCCCTGCTGGCGCACCGACTCGGGGTGGCGCGCACCACCATCACCAACCGGATGGCGCGCCTGGAAAAAGCGGGGGTGATCGTCGGCTACACGGTGCAGCTGCGGCCGGCGGCGCAGCGCGACGCGATTGCCGCGTGGATGAGCATCGCCGTGGACGGGAACCAGGCGCGGGAGGTGATTGCCAGCCTGCTGGGCGAGCCCGGCGTGGTCGCCCTGCACGACACCAACGGGCGCTGGGACCTGCTGGCGGAAGTGCGCGCCGCCACGCTCGACGGGCTGGCCTCCGTGCTCGAGCGCGTGCGGCTGATCCGCGGCATCAGCGCGACGGAGACCAGCATCCACCTGACCAGCTACAAGCTGTCGTGAGGCGTGGCCGCAGCCGGGAGATTGCGCGGCCGGGCGGGACCGGTCAGGTCCCCGCCGGCGGCGCCTCTTCCGCCGGGGCGGCCTCGCTCGCGGCCGGGCGGCGCAGGCGGCTCGCCACGTCCAGGTGCCGGCGCATCAGGTCGGCGGCGCCGTCGCGGTTGCCGGACTCCAGCGCCGCCAGGATGCCGAGGTGCTCGTGGCAGCTCACTTCCACGCGCTCGCGGCCGTGCTTCCAGTCATAGTTGGACAGCCGCCGCATGCGGTTCAGGCGGCGGATCGCGTCGACGAAGAAGCGGTTGCCCGAGGCCATCGCGAGCCCTTCGTGGAACGCCGCGTTGGTCTCGAAGAACGCCACCGGCGAGGCCTCGGTCCACGGCTGCGTCAGGAACGCCGAATGCTGGATCCGCATGTGCGCGGCCCATTCGGGCGAGAGCTGGAAGCTCGGCTCCAGGATGGCCGCCGGCTCGATGACCATGCGGAAGCGGTAGCCCTCGATGCGCGCCTCGCGGTGCCACATCGCGTCCTGGAATTTCCAGCGGTAGCCCAGCCGCCGCTCGACGATGCCAAGGTCGGCCAGCCGCACCAGCGCCTGCTTGATGGTGGCGCGCGTCTCGCCGTAGGTCTGCATCAGGTCGCGCTCGGACACTTCGTCGGCCAGCGCGCCGCGCTGCCGGTCGTGGGCGATGCGCGTGAGCAGCTGGTCTTCGTCGGCCGGCGCGGTCTCGTCGGCCTGCGCCACCGGCGGCGCCGACAGCAGCGCCACGCCCTTGTTGCGGCGCCGCTCGACGAAACCCTGCGCCTCGAGCTGGTCCAGCGCCGCGCGGATCGGCGTGCGCGACACCCCCAGCGACTCCGCCAGCTTCTGCTCGTTGAGGCGGTCGCCCGCCGCCAGGGCCTCGTCGCGGATCCACTGGGCGATCCGGTCCCGCAGCGCCAGGCGCGAGCGGCCCACCGACTCGTTCGGCATGCTCATTTATTTTTTTGTTTCATCAAAATACACTTACAATTGTACATTACCGCCGCGCGGACAGCCTGGCCCGCGGCACGCGCCCGCCATCCGCGTGCGAACAGGGCGGACAGCCGCAAGCTTAGCCGGAAAGTGCCGTGCGGGCTGGTCCGGCCGGTCTCGTTCTTGTCGTCTTGCCGGGGCGGCGCCCGCCCGCTTCAGCCGGTCATGGCCGCGGCGGCACCGTCTCGGCCACGATCCGGTCGCGGCCGCCCTGCTTGGCCTGGTACAGCAGCAGATCGGCGCGCCGCATCAGCCCGTCCGCGTCCTGCGCCTCGCCCGGCATGACGAAGGCGGTGCCGAAGCTGGCCTGGATGCTGAACCGTTCGCCGCTGTCGGCCACGAGCGGCGTCGCCGCCAGGCGCGCGCGCAGCTGCTGCGCCATGTCCAGCGCATCCTGGCAGGCCGGCACGCTGGCCAGCACCGCGAATTCCTCGCCGCCGATGCGCGCCACGATGTCGCCCTCGCGCCATACCTCGCGGCTCAGCTCGGCGATCCGCCGCAGCGCGCGGTCGCCCGTGGCATGGCCGTACTTGTCGTTGACGCGCTTGAAGTGATCGATGTCGAACAGGGTCAGCGACAGCAGCTGCCCGCCCGCGCGCCGTCCCGCGCCGGAGCAGGCGTCCTTCAGCCTGATGTCGAAGGCGCCGCGGTTGAACAGCCCGGTGAGCGCATCGGTTTGCGCCATGCGCGACAGCTCGGCGATCAACTGGCGGCGCTCGCGCTCCAGCCTGGCGCGCTCGACGGCGTTGCCGCGCAGCACCTGCACGGCATCGAACAGCTCGCGGATCTCTCCGCGGTACGGCCTGGACGACAGCGTCACGGCGAGGTTGCCGGCCGCGATGGCGCGGATCGCGCGCGCGGCGTCCGCGAACGGCCGGACCACCTGCCGGCGGAACAGCCACACGCCGAGGAACAGGAACACGATCACCGCCGAGAGGATGGCGACGATGCCGCCCAGCCACCCCAGCCGGGTGTCGCGCTGGGCCCGCACCTGCCGCTCGACCAGATCGAGAATCTCGTCGCGAAAGCGCGTGATCGCGCCCATCGAGGGCACATAGTGATCGACGAATTCGGCGCTCGAGACGCCCGCGTCGCCGGGCAGGCTCGCCAGCGCGTGCACGCGCGAGAAATACTCCAGGCCCGCGCCGAAATACTGCCGCTCCACCACCTGGAACGCCCCTTGCGGCAGCTCCGGATCGCTCAGCACGCGCGGCTGGAGCAGCGCGCGCAGCTGCGCGATGGTGCCCAGCGTGCGCTCGATGGCGAACTGCTCGGTGCTGTTCAGCTGCCGGTTGGTGCCCAGCGCGGGCGTGAGCTGCGAGCCGAGCAGCCCGGCCTGCTCCCGCAGCAGCGCCGCCAGCCGCGCCGCCAGCAGGCGGCTGAGCGCGCCGGGCACGCCCCGGTCGACCTTGGCGGCGCTGACGTCGGCGATGGCGGACAACGGCGGCATCACCCGGATCATGCCATCCGCCGCGCGGTGCAGCGCCTCGCCGGTGCGCTGGCCGTGCGGCTGGCGCAGCAGGCCGTCGACCTCGGCGCGCGCGCGGGCGAGATCGTCGCGCGCGCGCAGCACCGTGTCGCGCTCGCTGAGGCAGTTGCCGCACTCCGGCGCTTCGAGCTGGCCCAGCAGCCCGGCGATGCGCCGGTCGCTTTCCGCGCGCGCGTCCAGCAGCGCCTGCCCTTGCGCCGGCGGCAGCGGCAGCGCCTCTCCGAGCGCGGCGTTGCTGGGGCCGCGCTCGACCGAGACCTGCTCCATCGCGAGCAGGATCGCGCGAAAGATGCGCAGGTCGGTAAGCGCGTGCTCGGCATTCGCATAAGCCACCCACTGGTATCGAAACAGCCAGATGGACAGCGCCAGCAGGACAAAGCCCAGGGTGGCGGCGAGCAGCGCAAAGCGGCGTTCCAGCGGCGAGGCTGGCAGGGGGATCTTTAGCATCGTGGGACGGGGCGCCGGCGCAAGCGCTGCGCGCGGCACCGGGCCAGGGCTTCGTGGCGTGTCGAGGTCGCGCGGCGCCCGCATCCGGGCGTTGCCGCCCGGCGGGCCGCAATGTCGAAAATCCTCGGAACAAGGCCTGCATTCTAGCGGGCGCCGCCCCCGCGGTGTTGCAGATCTGGCCCGACCCCACGGGTGCGGGGTGACTTGGACACAATTTGCGCCGCATGCCCGGCACCGCTGCCTTGCCCGGCCCCTCGCCCGGTGCGGCGGCCACTCCCCCCGGAATGGCCGCCGGCGCCGCGGGCGTTCAGCCCCGCCCGGCGTCCGCGCGCACCCAGCCCGCGGCCTTCTCGGCCATCATCAGCGTGGGGCTGTTGGTGTTGCCGCTGGTGATCGACGGCATCGCGCTGGCATCGACCACGCGCAGGCCGGCGATGCGGCCGCCGCGCCCGTCGCGCACCCGCATGCGGCTGTCCAGCACGGCCGCGGGGTCGCCGTCGCGGCCCATCGCCGCGGTGCCCACGGGGTGGAAGATGGTGGTGGCGATGTCGCCGGCCAGCCGCGCCAGGTCCTCGTCCGTCCGGTATTGCGGGCCGGGCTTGTATTCCTGCGGCTTGTAGCGGGCCAGCGCCGGCTGCGCGACGATGCGGCGGGTCACGCGCAGCGAGTCCGCCGCCACCTGCCGGTCCTCGGCGGTGGACAGGTAGTTGGGCGCGATGGCCGGCGCCTGACGGAAGTCCTCGCTGCGGATGCGCACGGTGCCGCGGCTGGTGGGGTTCAGGTTGCAGACGCTGGCCGTGAAGGCCGGGAAGGCATGCAGCGGCTCGCCGAACGCCTCCAGCGAGAGCGGCTGGACGTGGTACTGGATGTTGGGCCAGGCCTGCTCCGGCGAGCTGCGCGTGAAGGCGCCCAGCTGCGACGGCGCCATGCTCATGGGGCCGCTGCGCGACAGCAGGTATTGCAGGCCGATGCGCGCCTTGCCCCACAGGCTGGACGCCAGCACGTTGAGCGTGGCCGCGCCCTCGATCCGGTACACGGCGCGGATCTGCAGGTGATCCTGCAGGTTGCCGCCCACGCCGGGCAGGTCGGCCAGCACCTCGATGCCGTGCTCGCGCAGCAGCGCGCCCGGGCCCAGCCCCGAGAGCTGCAGGATCTGCGGCGAGCCGATGCTGCCCGCGCACAGGATCACCTCGCATGCGGCGCGCACGGTGACGAACTGCCGGCCGTCCCACACCCGCGCGCCGGTGCAGCGCAGGCTGCCGTCGGCCCGCGGCTCGACCAGCAGGCGCGCGACCTGCGCGCCGGTCCACAGTTCGAAATTGGGCCGGCCGCTGCAGGCGGGCCGCAGGAACGCCTTGGCGCTGTTCCAGCGCCAGCCGGCTTTCTGGTTGACCTGGAAGTAGCCCACGCCCTCGTTGTCGCCGCGGTTGAAATCGCCGGTGTGCGGCACGCCGGCCTGCGCCGCGGCTTCGGCGAAGGCGTCGAGGATGTCCCAGCGCAGGCGCTGCTTTTCCACGCGCCACTCGCCGCCGTGGCCGTGGTAGCCGGCGAAGGCCGCGTCGTGCTCCGGGGTGTCGCCGAGATAATGGTCTTCGTGCTGGCGGAAGGCCGGCAGCACGTTGTCCCAGCGCCAGGTGTCGTCGCCGGTGCGCTGCGCCCACTGCTCGTAGTCGCGCGACTGGCCGCGCATGTAGATCATGCCGTTGATGCTGGAGCAGCCGCCGAGCGTCTTGCCGCGCGGGTAGCGCAACTGGCGGCCGTTGAGGCCCGCGTCGGGCTCGGTGCGGTAGAGCCAGTCGGTGCGCGGGTTGCCGATGCAGTAGAGATAGCCGACCGGGATGTGGATCCAGTGGTAGTCATCCTTGCCGCCGGCCTCGATCAGCAGCACGCGCCGGTCCTTGTCGGCGCTGAGCCGGTTGGCCATCAGCGCGCCGGCGGTGCCGGCGCCGATGACGATGTAGTCGAAAGCGGGATCGGTGCTGTGGGTCACGACGCTGTGTCTCCGGAACGCGAGCTTTATTTGCCGCGCTAAAATTGTTGTGGCGAGTGCGCGTAGTTTCCTCCCGGGATATTCCGAAATCCATTGAGTTTCGGCAATCTGAGATATAGGTTTCACAAATATGAATCCGGCCAATCTTGATCTGCAGACGCTGCGGGTGTTCGTCGCGGTGGCGCGCGAGGGCAATGTCTCCAAGGCGGCCGAGCAGATGCACCGCTCGCAGCCGGCCGTCAGCCTCCAGCTCAAGCGCATGGCGGAGATCACGGGCCTGACGCTGTTCCACCGCACCGCCCACGGGCTGGTACTGAGCGCCGACGGCGCCGCGCTGCTGCCCCAGGCCGAGCGCGCCCTGCATGCCATCCAGGACGTGGCCAATGCCGTGAGCCGGCTGCACGGCACCGTGCGCGGCAAGCTGCGCATCGGCACCATCCTGGAGCCGTCGTTCATCCGCCTGGGCGACTGGCTCGGGCAACTGGTGCAGTCGGCGCCGCAGATCGAGACCGAACTGCGCCACGGCATGAGCGGCAGCGTGATGGCCCAGTTGCAGCAGGGCAGCCTGGACGTCTGCTTCTACCTGAGCCCCGACCGCGAAGCCACGCACCAGTTGCAGCCGGACCTGGCGGTGCGCACGCTGACGCGCTTCGAGTACCGGGTGGTGGCGCCGGCCGGCTGGGGGCCGCAGGTGACGGGCTGCGACTGGGAAGCGCTGGCCACCCTGCCCTGGCTGGCGACGCCGCCGGAATCCGTGCATTCGCGCCTGCTGGCGGGCATCTTCGGCCCGCGCGGGCTGGCGCCGCGCCGCGCCGCGCTGGTGGACCAGGAGCCGTCCATGCTCGATCTCATCAAGTCGGGGGTCGGGCTCAGCCTGGTGCGCGATGCCACCGCCATGCGCGAGAGCCAGACGTCAGGGCTGGCCGTGGCGGACCGGGTCCGCATCGGCTGCGAGCTGCAGTTCGTCTGCCTGGCGTCCAGGCTGGAGGAGGCGCTGATCGTGGAGGCGCTGGGCGCGCTGAACCGGGTGTGGCTGGACTGACGGGCGGCGCCGGCGCCGGCGCGCTTCAGCCATAGGTGGCGCGCACGGCGGCGAAGGCCGCGCTCACCACCGGGTCCTCCATGCGCCTGGCCAGCGCGATGAATGAGAGATCGGCGGTCAGCGTGAGCGTCTGCGCCACCACCAGCCCGTGCGACTGGGCCACGCGCAGCGCCACCGAGTCGCGCGCCAGCGAGAGGCCGACGCCCGACACCACCAGGTCCACCATCGACGCCTCCAGGTCCACTTCGGCGGCCACCAGCGGGCGCACGCCGAGCTCGTCGAACTTGCGGCTCAGCATGCGGTGGTGGGTCGAATGCTCGTGCGTCCAGACCCACGGCAGCAGCGCCACCTCGGCCCAGCTCTTGCCGGCCACGCGCGCGTCCCAGCCGCGCGGCGCGATCACGTAATAGTGGATGGCGCGCAGCTTGAGCGCGCAGATGTCGTCGCCCGAGCCGACCTCGCCCGGCGGGCCGAGATAGAACGCCGCGTCCAGCGCGCCGCCGCGGATCTGGCTCAGGACCCAGCCCGACATGCCGTGCCGCAGCCGCGGCTGCACGTTCGGATGATGCTCGACCAGGTATTGCAGGCAGGCGCCCAGGCGGATGGCCTCGGGGTTGAGGATGGTGCCCAGGCCGAGCGTGCCGTAGGCGGCGCTGCGCATGGCCTCGGCGGCGCGGCCGAATTCCTCCACGGCCTCCAGGATCTTGCGGGCCGCGGGCACCAGCGCCCGGCCGTGCGCGCTGAGCATGAGCCCGCGCCCGGTGCGCACGAACAGCGTCACCTGCAGCAGTTCCTGCAGGCTCTTGATCTGCATGCTCACCGCGGGCTGCGTCAGGTGCAGGCTTTCGGCCGCGCGGGTGAGATTGCCCTCACGCGCGATCGCCTCGAAGGCGCGTAAGTGCTGTAGGTCCACAGGCGTTCCCATGCGGGAGGGAGATGTCGGAAGTCGGTTCGGGAAGATCCCGGCGCCGCTGCGCGGCACGGCAAGTGCCGCGCAGCGCCCGCGCGGGACCGCTGCGCGCCATTCTGGGACAACTTCCCGGGCCTGCAAAGCCGGGCATCCCCCAACAGGCGGCTGGACAGCCCGGCGGTTATCCCGCCGCCGCCAGCACGCGGCGCGCCTGCTCGATGATCGGCGCATCGACCAGCCGGCCATCGACCCTGACCGCCGCCCCGCCGGCGCCGGCCGCCGCCTCGATCACGCGGCGCGCCCATTCGCATTCGGCCGCCGGCGGCAGGAAGCCGCGGTTGACGGCCTCGATCTGCGTGGGATGGACGCACAGCTTGGCGCCGAAGCCGAAGCGCTTGGCGCGCTCGACCTCGTGCTCCAGCCGCCGGGCATCGTCCAGCGCCAGGCAGACGCCGTCCACCGGCGGCGGCAGCCCGGCCAGCCGCGAATGCATCGCCAGTTGCGAGCGGAAATAGTGCAGCGGCGCGTCGTCGTCGGGCAGGCCGATGTCGAGCATCAGGTCGGCCGCGCCCAGCATCAGCCGGCGCACGCCGGGCGCGCGCGCGATGTCGGCCAGATGCAGGAAGCCGGCGGCCGACTCGACCAGCAGGTAGAGCGCGCGGGCGCCTCCCACGGCGCGCGCCAGCGCCGCCAGCACGACGAGGTCGTCCGGCTTGGGCACCACCACGCCGTGCACCGGCAGGCCGGCGCAGGCCTGCACGTCATGCGCGTGCCACGCGCTGCCGTTGGCGTTGATGCGCACCAGCAGCTCGCAGCCCGCGCCGTCGCACAAGGCGCGCAGGGCCGCGGCCTCGCCCGCGAAGATGGCGCGCGCGCGCGCCTTGTCGGGCGGCGCCACGGCGTCCTCGAGGTCGACGATGACGGCATGCGCGCCGCTCGCGGCCGCCTTGGGGAAACGCTGCGGCTGCGTGGCGGGGACAAACAGGAAGGAATGCTGGGCCGGCATGTCTGTGCGCTACTCCACGGTGATGTGGGCGGCCTTGATGAGCTCGCCCCACTTGACGATTTCCGAATCGATGAAGCGGCTCCAGTCGGCCGCGCCGCGCGCGTCGGGCAGCAGGCCGCGCGAGAGCATCTGCTCGCGCACCGCCGGGTCGTTGACGATGGCGCGGGTGTCCTCGCCGATGCGCTCGATGATGGCGCGCGGCGTGCCCTTGGGCACGGCCAGCCCGCCCCAGCTCACCGCCTCGAAGCCGGGATAGCCCAGTTCGGCGATGGTCGGCACGTTCGGCAGCTGGGGCATGCGCTGCGCGCTGGCCACCGCGATGGGGCGCAGCGCGCCGGCCTTGATCTGCGGCAGCGCCGAGGCCACGCTGTCGAACAGCAGCCCGACCTGCCCGCCCAGCAGGTCCTGCATGGCCGGGCCGCTGCCCTTGTAGGGCACGTTGATGACCTGCAGACCCGCGCGGAAGCGGAACAGCTCGGCCGAGAGATGCTGCGTGGTGCCCGGCGGCCCGCCGATGGCGATGGCCAGCTTGCCGGGCTCCTTGCGCGCCGCGGCCACGACGTCGGCCAGCGAATGGTATGGCGAGGCATTGCCGGCCACCAGCATGATCGGCGCGAGGTAGATGCCGCCCACCGTGTCGAAATTCTCGCGCGGATCGTAGGGCAGCTTGGGATAGAGGCCGGGGTTGATGGCCATCGTGGACGACGGCGCCACGATGATGGTGTACCCGTCCGGCGCGGCGGTCTTGCCGGCGATCATGGCGGGCAGGCCGCTGCCGCCGGGCCGGTTGTCGACCACCACCGCCTGCTTCCAGCGCTGCGTCAGCCGGTCGCCCAGCAGCCGCGCCGAGATGTCGAGGGCGTTGCCGGGCGGCGTGGGAACCAGCAGCCTGACCGGCTTGTCCGGCCAGGTCTGCGCCTGCGCTGCCCACTGGCCGAGCGGCGCGGCCAGCGCCGCGGCCGTGGCCTGCATGAACCTGCGTCTCTTCATGGTTTGTCTCCTGATGTTTTTTTATATGTCCGGGCGCCGCCGCGTGCCTGCGTCACATGATGCCGGCCTCCCGCATGGCGTCGAGCTCGCCGGCCGTCATGCCGAGCAGCTCCTGGAAGACCGCGTCGTTGTGTTCCCCCAGCGCCGGGCCCAGCCACTTGATGCCGCCCGGCGTGCCGGACAGCTTGGGGATGACGTTCTGCACCGCCACCGGCCCCGCGCGCGACGGCACCGTCTTGATGTTCTCGCGCAGCGCGTACTGCGGGTCCTCGAAGATGTCGGCCACGCTGTACAGCGTGGCGGCCGGCACGCCGCCGGCGTCGCACCGCGCGAGCAGGTCGGCGCAGTCGATCGACGCGGCCCACGACGCCACGCGCGCATTGACCGCCGCGCGCTCCGCCAGGCGGTGCCCGACCGGGCCCCAGCGCTCGGGCGCCGCCAGTTCCGGCTCGCCCATGACCGCCGCCAGCCGCGCGAAGATCTTGTCGTTGGTGCAGGCGATGGCCACCCACTTGCCGTCGCGGGTCTGGTAGTGGCTGTGCGGCACCACGTTCACCGTGTCGGCGCCCTGCCGCTCGCGCACCATGCCGGTCTGCTGGTAGACCGGCACCATCTCGTCCAGGACGCGGAACATGGATTCGTAGAGCGCGAGATCGACCACCTGCCCCACGCCCGTGCTCTCCCGCGCGCGCAGCGCCAGCAGCACGCCGACCGCGCCGTACAGACCCGAGCCGTAGTCGGCCAGCGACGTGGACCCCGGCGTGACCGGCGTGCGGCCCGGCTCGCCGGCGAGATAGGCGAGCCCCGAGAAGGCGTGCGCCACCCGCGCGAAACCCGGCCGGCCGCGGTACGGGCCTTCCTGGCCATAGGCCGAGATGCGCACCAGGATGGCGCGCGGGTTGAGCCGCTGGATCTCTTCCCACGGCAAGCCCCAGCGCTCCAGCACGCCGGGCCGGTAGTTCTCCACGATCACGTCGCTGCGCGCGGCCAGGCGCTTGAGGACTTCCTGCCCCTTGGGGTCGCGCAGATTGAGCGTCACGCACTTCTTGTTGCGGCTCTCGTTGAGCCACATCAGCGTGTCGCCGCAGTCGGTATGGGTGCCGAAGCGCCGCAGCGAATCGCCCGTTCCGGGCGGCTCCACCTTGATGACCTCGGCGCCGAATTCCGCCAGGATGGTCGTGCAGAAAGGGCCGGCGACGAACGTGCCGAGATCGAGGACCCGGATGCCATCCAGTGCCTGTGCCTGGTTCTTCTGGGATGTCTGCTCTGTCATGTTCTCTGTCTTTTGCCGCAAAGCCTTGCGGTTGGCAGGATTCTAGGCAGCGCTGTCGGGCCGGTCCAATGACATTCCATGAATAGCTTTATCAACGATGCTTAAGAAGCCGTTGCGGCATCGCCCGCCGGGCTGGCCGGCCGGGCTGGCCGACATGCCGTCCGGCGAAGCGCGCGCGAAATGTTCCTTGACACCGGATTTTCCAGCCGATAACCTTCGAAACGCACATTGCACACGATGTACATTTAAAGCCACGAAAGACCAACAGAGAGAGACAGGAGCGGACATGAAGCTGGTACGGTGGGGACAGCCCGGCGCCGAGAAGCCGGGCGTGCTGGATAACGAAGGACAGGTGCGCAGCCTCGTCGGCGTGGTCGACGACTGGCATGGCGCGGCGCTCGCGGACGACTCGCTCGCGCGCGTCGCGGCGCTCGACCCGCGCACGCTGCCGGCGGTCGCGCCGGGCGAGCGGCTCGGGCCGTGCGTCGGCGCGGTCGGCAAGCTCGTCTGCGTCGGCCTGAACTACACGGACCACGCGAAGGAAGCCAACATGGCGGCGCCCAAGGAGCCGATCCTGTTCCTGAAGGCGACCAGCTCGATCAACGGGCCGTTCGATCCGGTCGAGATCCCGCGCGACGCGCAGAAGGTCGACTGGGAAGTCGAGCTCGGCATCGTGATCGGCAAGACCGCGCGCTACGTGACGAAGGAAGACGCGCTGGCGCACGTGGCCGGCTACTGCGTGGTGAACGACGTCTCCGAGCGCGCCTTCCAGCTCGAGCGCGGCGGACAGTGGGACAAGGGCAAGGCGGCGGACACCTTCGGCCCGCTGGGCCCGTGGCTCGTCACCGCCGACGAGGTGCCCGACCCGCAGGCGCTGGCGCTGTGGCTCGAGGTCGACGGCGTGCGGCGCCAGGACGGCAGCACGCGCGACATGATCTTCGGCGCGGCGGAGCTGGTGTCGTACATCAGCCAGTTCATGAGCCTGCAGCCGGGCGACGTGATCGCGACCGGCACGCCGGCCGGCGTCGGCATGGGCCTGAAGCCGCCCGTCTATCTCCAGCCGGGACAGACCATGACCGTCGGCATCGCCGGCCTCGGCGAGCAGCGCTCGACCGTGGTGGCGTTCGGCGCGGCAGTGGCGCGCTGACCTCGCCGACACGGCAATACGGCGATACGGCGATACGGCAATACGCGGCAAGAACCACCAAAACGACTACAACTGGACGGGGGAGCATAACGGCGGCGGCCCGCGCACCTGCGCGG